>NZ_SWAW01000001.1:14914-221660 GCF_005096345.1 Guyparkeria sp. SB14A
GGGGGGGCGCTTCTGGGTCTGCCAGCCGTCCACCTGGATGTCGGTCGTCTCAGCCATGTGCGTTCTCCCTGAGAACTCGTGTTGTCTTGGGAAGGTCTGCGCGACTGCCAAGCCCCGCAGAGCGGTATGTCCTTCGCGCAGACCTTACCTAACCGCCAATCTGACGGACGTGGCCCAGCTCTTCGTTGAACAGATGGGCAAAGAGGGCGCCGGTCTCGTCCGGCTGGAATCGCCGGAACCAGTTGGCGGCGTCCTCGTAGAACCGCACGGTCTCCCACTCCTTGGTCCGGGCGAGGGCCAGGAGTTCCTCCGGGTCGCGGCCGGGCCGGACCGGGGCGAGGGAGAGCGCCGGCGGGGCGAACCCCAACAGCAACATCTGTCGGGTGACGAGGTCGGCGTGCCCCATTTCCTCATCCGACAGGCGCGTCAATTGTTCGGCCAGCGACTGCTGGCCCCAGAGCGATGCCAACGTGGCACGGGTGGCATGCTGCTGGGCGGCTTCCATTTCCAGTTCCAGGGCGCGTCCGAGCAGCCCGATCACACGCGAATTGTTCCGCATGCTCATCGCCAATCCCTCGTGTCAGGTATCAGCCATCAAGCAGCGATGCGTCACGCGATAGACGGGACGCACCAGGAGGATTCGCAGTGGGCGGCATCCTCCGGAAGGATCGTCTCGACCTCACCATGCACGCGGGCAATGATGTGGGCGGCCACCAGGCCGTCGCCGACGCGCTCGCAGGCATCGGCGCCGGCACGTACGGCAGCGTTCACGGCCCCGGTCTCGCCGCGCACGAGAACGGTGACGTAACCGCCACCGACGAACGAGCGGCCGACCAGCCGCACTTCGGCGGCCTTGGTCATTGCGTCCGCCGCCTCGATGGCAGGGACGAGGCCACGCGTTTCGATCATGCCCAGTGCAATACCGGAATTAGCCATGTAATGAACCCTCAGGTCGGTCAATCCAACAAGAGCCGTCAGCACTCATGTCTGAACGGCTCCTGAAAAAGAATCTGGTTGGCAGACAGGGTCGTGCCACGGGGACACGACCACAGGAGCCTGCTCAAATTGCGCGGACTTAGGCGTCCGGCGCTTTCGGCAGAATGTTCTCTACCTCGGAGTGGACACGCGCGATGATGTGCGCAGCGACCAGGCCGTCACCGACACGCTCACAGGCGTCGGCGCCAGCGCGAACGGCAGCGTTGACCGCGCCGGTCTCACCACGGACCAGAACGGTCACGTAACCGCCACCAACGAACTGACGACCAACCAGGCGAACCTCGGCAGCCTTGGTCATGGCGTCAGCCGCTTCGATTGCCGGCACCAGGCCGCGCGTTTCAATCATTCCCAGTGCGATACCGGATACATCAGCCATTTGAGTTACTCCCAAGCTGTAGTTGAATCAGTCGGCGACGTCAGGCCGCCGACATTACGTAAATCCGCCTTAGGCTTCCGGGGCTTTCGGCAGGATGTTTTCTACTTCGGAATGGACACGCGCGATGATGTGCGCAGCAACCAGACCGTCACCAACACGCTCACAGGCGTCGGCGCCAGCGCGAACGGCAGCGTTGACCGCGCCGGTCTCGCCACGGACCAGTACGGTCACGTAACCGCCACCAACGAACTGACGACCAACCAGGCGAACCTCGGCCGCCTTGGTCATGGCGTCAGCCGCCTCGATTGCCGGCACGAGACCGCGCGTTTCAATCATTCCCAGTGCGATACCGGATACATCAGCCATCTTGTCTCTCCTCTCGAACGACTTGTTAAAACGAAAACCTAATGTCAGCAAGGATCCCAGTGATCGATGATGCCGACAATTGTCAGATCCGTCTGGATCGTGGGATCCGGGAGCGCCAACCGGGCGGCGGAACCGCTGACGGTGACGACCCATTTACCCTCTGGTGCCCCGACCGGATCGGCCGCGACGTTGAGTTTGCCGGACTGGTCGACCAGCACCCTCAAGGAAACGTGTTTCAACCCGGGCACACGCCGCGTGGCCACCAGGTCGGAACGTACCTGCATGATCTCCATGTCACTCAGCGGACCACTGGTCGATGATCCCGACGATGGTCAGGTCGGACGGGTAGGACTTGCTACCCGCGGCTTCCCGAGCCGCCGAGGAACCGACGCAGATCACCCAGTCACCCGGGATGCAGCCGATCGCGTCCACCGCGACCTGCGGTGTGCCGCCCGGCTTGTCGGTCACGACCAGGAGCGGGCGGTGGCCCAGCTCGCCGATCCGGTTGGTCGAGACCAAGGTCTTTTCGACCCGCATGATCTTCATGCCTGAGAAACCTCTTCAATGTCGCTGCCCGACGGGCGGTCCTGAACGGTCAGCTGGAAATACAGCATGCCCTGCTCATCCAGCTCCGAGTGACGCTCGCGGATCGCGTTGCAGACCCGCTGTGCCCGGGCCTCGGCCCGGTCGCGCGCACCCGGAACACGACCGTCGTAACGGAAGTGGATGGCGATCGGAATCGGCAGTCCGTGGCTCACGTTGAGCTTGCGGAAAATCTTGATCCCGACGTCCAGGTCGTTTGTGTTCTCTTCCACCGTGTGGAGGTGCGCAAAATACGCCAGATTGCGCATCTGCACCTCCTCGAAGCCATCGCCGACGCTGATGTAGCGCTCGGCGTGGCCGATGATCTCGGCCGGGTAGCGCCCCTGGTAACGCTCCGTCACGTAATCGATCTGTGACAGGTTGTTGATCAGCAGGTTGGCAACGAACCGTCGCATGCCGTCGTGCGGTTCGCCCCCGGTCGAACGCCCCCAGTCGTCGGTTTCGTTGACCGAGCGGATGGCATCGTAGATGGCCAGATGGGCCGCATCGCGCTCCAGGTTCAACGTCTCCTGGTACAGGTAGGCGTTGTCGATGTATCGGTGCACGCTGACATCGCCGTTGGCGTCGGGGACATGGACGCGAATCGCGTCCGTGTCCGTGTCGACACCCACCAGCAGGATGTCCGTGCTCGCGCCACAGCAGTAGGTGTTCTCCACTGCCTGGCGGAAG
Source organism: Guyparkeria sp. SB14A (assembly GCF_005096345.1). NCBI lineage: Bacteria > Pseudomonadati > Pseudomonadota > Gammaproteobacteria > Chromatiales > Thioalkalibacteraceae > Guyparkeria > Guyparkeria sp. SB14A. The sequence continues at coordinate 17,925 of NZ_SWAW01000001.1, forward strand.
GCATACAGCCGGTCCAGTGCGGCCTCGGCTGCCTTGCGCTCGTCGCTGCCATGCGCGGCGCAGCCTTCATGGTGAGGGTCCGAGGAGCTGCCGTGGTAGACCGCGATCTTGAGATAGCGGCTACCCTCGTCAGCCCGGTTCGGTACGCCCTCGCGAAACCGGCGGAGTTCGACCTCGCTCCAGAGTCGAAGATCTTCCTCGACGTCGAACAGTGCGCCGGCATACGCCTTGCGATAAGTGAACGACCAGGGCGGGAGCCGAAAGATAAACGGCATCAGGCCCTTTAACCGTCCGTCCGAGCAGGGACTGATGTCGACCGCGTGAAAGCCGCAGTCGAGGAAGAAACTGCTCGTGGACAGTGCGTCGTCCTTTTGGTCTTCCAGTTTGCGCCCGAACTGCTGGGTGGCAGCGTTGAGCGCGTCAAAGGTGGCACGCGCGAAGAACCCCTTCAGGTCCGGACCCTCGATCCAGCTGTCGTTGACCAGGGCCTCGTCAAAGCCGTGGCCCAGCCGGTCGGTGGCCAGCTCCTGGATGCGGTCGCCCAGTTGCCCGTCACGGGGCAGGGCGGCCACTTCCTTGAGAAACGGCACGATGCGATCGAACCGCTCCTTGACGGAGTCTTCGCAGTACGCCAGTTGCCGGTTGGCCTCGTGGTCGGTGAGCGGGTGATGACAACCGCGCTCCGGCAGCGAGGGGCAGGCCGGGTGCGCGATCGGCTGGGGCGTGCCCAGGGGGCTGCGAGACCCGCTGGGTGCGCCCAGTCCGAACGGCGCCCGACGCTGACCCAGTCGGGGCGCACCCAGACTGCTGCGACGGAACCGCTGTTGTGTCATCTGACCGTTCATTCCTGCCACTTAGCCCCGAGCACCGCCGGAGTAGGTGATCGTCGACCCGTTCATGTCGTTACCGCTGCTGCCGGTGATCTTGGATGCCGGAACATCCGGACGCGGCACTTCACGGTTGACCCAGGCGTTGCGCACAGCACCGCGAGCCTGCCCCCGGAGGGACGGGTTGCGGGACTGGGCCCACTGACCTTCGGTACCGGTAACGGAACCATTACGCGACCAGTCGTCACCGGTGATGCGGCAGCGATCGCCGCCTTCGCCGGTGATGCGCTCGGAAACCTGCGGCTCCGGGGCGCATTGCAGCTCGGCCTGGGCCGGAGCGACAGCCGGTGCAGGCTGCGGCTCGGCGGCCTCGACCGGCTGGGCCGGTGCGTTCTGAGTCGGCGCCGGCTGGACCGGGGCGGGAGCGGGTGCCGGGGCCACCGCCTGCGGGGCAGGCGTAGGCGTCGGCATGACCGAACCCATCCGCGGATGCGCGGCGCTCGGCTCAGGGTGACGGAACTCCGGCGTACCGGTGATCAGTCCCATGGCCATGTTGCCGGGGCCGGTGATACGGCCACCTTGGTCAAAGGAGCTGCCCGTGACGCGTCCGCGAGCGGCGCGTGCCGGCGTGTCCACGCTGAAGTCCTGCGGGGCCGTGATCGGCTCCTGGACCGGGGCGTGAGCCTGCTGGGGCACGTACCGTGCACTCGGCTGGGTCGGCGCGGCCAGCGGGTAGCTGGTCGGCGCGGCACAACCGGTGTGCATCGCGTTGGCGTAGGGCGTGCCGCTGACGTAGTGGTCGTAACCGTACTCGTTACCGGTCACGTGATCGGTCCGGTCCATCGGCGTACCGCCGACGGTCTGGCCGTCACAGGTCAGCGACTCCTCGACCTTCTCAGCACGGGGTGCGGGCGAACCCGAGCAGTAGGCACCGTAGTGTTCAGTGCCGTAGTACTCGGTACCGGTGACGGGCATGCACCCCCCTTGCTCGTCACCGGACATCTTTGGGTGATGGTCGACGCGCTGACCGGTCAGTCCACGACCCCCGAGGGTGTGCATGGACTGGACCTTGTCGACGCCGCCACCGCAAAGACGCGGTTCGCCGTACTGAGAACCCGTGACACGGGAGCAGGAACCCGGCTCGTTGCCCGTAACACGCTCGCTGCGATCCACGAGGTTGCCCGTGATTCGCTGGCCGTGGCGCGACTGGTCGATACCGACCTTGTCGTAGCCCGGCTCCGGCTGCGTGTTGCAGAACGACTCGTACTGCTCAAAGCTCAGGTACTGGGTACCGGAGACGTTGCGGCAGGAGCCCGGCTCGTCACCCGTGACGTGGCTGGAACGACCCACGGCGGTGCCCGACACGGTACGACCCGTGTAGGTGTGCGTCTCCGCAACCTTCTTCGGCGCACCGTTGATGGTCATCCGTGCCACGCCGGAATCGGCGTACTCGGAGCCGGTGATCGGCCGGCTCGCGCCAGCTTCCCAACCGGTGGCCCGGGCCGGGCGGAACTCGTCGCTACCGGTCACACGCATCTGCTTCTCGGTCCGACCTTCCACCACCTTGTCGGCGTGGCTCGGGCGGGCCTTGGTGCCGCAGAAGGCCTGCAGGTCTTCGCTGCTCAGATACTCGGTGCCGGTCACGGACTCGCAAGTCCCGCGCTCGTCACCGGTAACCTGGGCGGCTCGACCTACCGCGGTGCCGCTGACGCCATGACCGCGAGCGGTCGTGGTCGTGCGAACCTTCGGCGCGTTCGGCTGCGGGCGGGTGGAGCAGAACGATTCGTACTGCTCGGAACCGATGTACTCGGTGCCGGAAATCACCCGGCAGCTGCCGGACTCGTTACCCGAAACGCGATTGGAGCGCTCCACCTGGGTGCCCTTTACCTCACGGCCGGAAATCGTGTGACCGGTCTCCACCTTTTTTGGCGTGGACGCCTCGCTGGAGGATTCGGTCTTGCGACGTCCGGTAGGACGGCAGGACGGGGCGCTGCCCCGACCGTAATGGCACAGCATCTCGCGATGGCGCATGGCCGCTTCGCGTCCGCTGGCGCTGGTATCCAGATAACCAGGAACCTGGTAACCCACACGTCCCGGGCCGCCCTGCGAGGCCGGCTTGGCCGGCAGCGCACGCTTGCCCTTGTTCGCCATCGCCTCGCGGCGAGCCTGGCAGATCTGGCGCACGCTGGTGGCCTGCTTGCCGAGACGAGCCGGACGCTTCTTGGCGACCGAGCAGAGCGACTCGAACGACGCCTCGGTCTCCTGGTCGGCCTGGGTGTCGTTGCTAGCCGGTGCCGGCTTCGACTGCGAGCGAACCTCGTCAGCGAAGGGCATCTGCTTGCGACCCGGGCCGCCCTGGGAGGCGGGCTTCGGCGGGAGTGCGCTCTTGCCGTACTTCGCCATGGCCTGGCGACGCGAACGGCAGACGGACCGCACCAGGTCCGCCTCGGAACCGAACTGACCCGGATCGGACTCGGCGAGCGAGCACATCTGGTCAACGGATTCGTCGGTGGACGAGGATGCGTGGGATTGTGAGGCGGCAGCGCCATTGCTCGCCGGAGCCCGCGATGCCGCGGGGTTCTGACGAGCGGCCGACGCGGCCGTTTTCCAGGTCGAGGTGCTGGCGTTCTTGCCGTGTGCAGACAACTGCGCACGACGGGCGCGGGCCAGGTCCTTGCCGGTCAGACCGGCGAGGCTGCCGCCACCCTGAGAAGCGGCCGCGGTGCTGCCACCACGGGAAAGCTCCTCACGTCGGGCGCGAGCTGCTGCACGATTTCTGGCTGCGTTGTTTCCAGATTGTACAGGCATGCCTGTTGTACCTCGTGTTGATGGTTAGGCTGCTCGCCCGAGGGCGGGCAGCCACATCGCTTTATCAGCCGGCGCGGTAAACCACGAAGGCCGTACCCTGGCTCTGGGTGAAGTTGTCATACGCAACCAGGCGAACGTGATGGCCCGGGTACTTGCGGTGGCACTCTTCGATCTCGGAGAGAACGTTCTCGACGTTGTCTTCACCGAAGAACGGCAGCTTCCACATGTACCAGTAGTGGTTCATCATGTTTTCCGGCTCGACGTGCTCGATGCTCGGGGCCCAGCCCTGCGACAGCGCGTACTCGATCTGAGCGCGGATCTGGTCCGGGGTCATCGGCGGCAGGTAGGAGAAAGTCTCGAACTTGACCGTCGTCTTGTAGTCCTGCATTTGGTTCATGGTTTCTTACCTATGAGTCAGATTCTGGTTAAGAAGGCCTGGATTAGCGGTTCTGAGTGTCGAGCTTGTCGACGGTGTCGAACTCGAACTTGATCTCTTTCCAGGTTTCCATGGCGATCTTCAGTTCCGGGCTGTGCTGGGCAGCCTGGGTCAGGATCTCCTTGCCTTCACGCTCTACGTCGCGACCCTGGTTGCGGGCCTCGACACAGGCTTCCAGAGCGACGCGGTTGGCCGCGGCGCCAGCGGCGTTGCCCCACGGGTGACCCAGGGTGCCACCGCCGAACTGCAGGACGGAGTCGTCGCCAAAGATGTTGACCAGTGCCGGCATGTGCCAGACGTGGATACCACCGGATGCGACGGCGAAGACGCCCGGCATGGAGCCCCAGTCCTGGTCGAAGAAGATGCCGCGCGAGCGGTCTTCCGGGATGAAGGATTCACGCAGCAGGTCGATCCAGCCCAGCGTGGAGGCGCGGTCGCCTTCCAGCTTGCCCACGACGGTACCGGTGTGCAGGTGGTCGCCGCCGGACAGACGCAGGATCTTGGTCAGTACGCGGAAGTGGATGCCGTGGGTCGGGCTACGGTCGATTACTGCGTGCATCGCGCGGTGGATGTGCAGCAGGACGCCGTTTTCCTGACACCACTTGGCCAGACCGGTGTTCGCGGTGAAGCCGCCGGTGATGTAGTCGTGCATGATGATCGGTGCGCCAATCTCCTTGGCGAACTCGGCACGCTTATACATCTCTTCCGGGGTCGGCGCGGTGACGTTCAGGTAGTGACCCTTGCGCTCGCCGGTCTGGTTCTCGGCAGTCTGGGTGGCTTCCTGGACGAACAGGAAGCGGTCACGCCAGCGCATGAACGGCTGAGAGTTGATGTTCTCGTCGTCCTTGGTGAAGTCGAGACCACCACGGAGGCACTCGTAGACCGCACGGCCGTAGTTCTTGGCCGACAGGCCCAGCTTCGGCTTGATGGTGCAGCCCAGCATCGGACGGCCGTACTTGGACAGCTTGTCACGCTCGACTTGGATACCGTGCGGGGGACCACCACAGGTCTTGATGTAGGCGATCGGGAAGCGAACGTCTTCCAGGCGCAGGCCACGGATGGCCTTGAAGCCGAATACGTTGCCGACCAGCGAGGTGAACACGTTGACGACAGAGCCTTCCTCGAACAGGTCGATCGGGTACGCGATGAACGCGTAGAAGGCGGAGTCGTCACCGGGCACGTCCTCGATGCGGTACGCACGACCCTTGTAGAAGTCCATGTCGGTCAGCAGGTCGGTCCACACCGTGGTCCAGGTACCGGTGGAGGACTCGGCTGCAACGGCGGCAGCGGCTTCCTCGCGATCGATGCCCGGCTGCGGGGTGATCTTGAAGCACGCCAGCAGATCGGTGTCGAGCGGCGTGTACTCCGGCATCCAGTAGGTTTCGCGGTAATCTTTTACGCCCGCGCTGTAACTTTTAGTCGCCATAGCGATCCTCCGGAAGGGTAAGGTTGGCATTGGGTTTGGGATCGACCTAGGGGAAGGCCCCTCTTTCGTCTCGGCCGATACTATACGTCCACCGACCATCAAAGCAATTCAAAATAAGTGATGTTCACCATAAAGAAAGCCTTATGGGTTAGCCGATGATTCGATTCACATTGCACCAGCTCCGCGTCTTCAGCGCCGCGGCCGAGCTCCTCAACTACACCAAGGCAGCCGAGAAGCTGCATCTTACCCAACCCGCGGTGTCAATGCAGATCCGTCAGCTGGAGGACAATGTCGACCTGCCCCTGTTCGAGCAGACCGGTCGGCAACTCTACCTGACGGATGCGGGACGGGAGCTGTACGGCTACGCCCAGCGGATCCTCGAGGTGATCACCGAGGCCGAGGAGGTGATCGAGGGGATGAAGGGGGTGCATCGCGGTCACCTGCGGGTGAGCGTCGCCAGTACGGCGAACTACTTCGTTGCCCGCCTGCTGGCCGATTTCTCCAAGCGCTACCCGGGCGTGTCGATCAGCCTGGACGTCACCAACCGGCAACGGCTGCTGCGCCAGCTGGCCGACAACGAGGCCGACATCGTGATCATGGGCGAGCCGCCCACGGATGCCGACCTGCACTCCGAGGCGTTCCTGGAAAACCCGCTGGTCGCCATCGCGGCGGCCGATCACCCGCTGGCCGGGCGCAAGTCGATCGCGCTCGAGGAGCTGGCGCAGCACCGCTTCGTGCAGCGCGAATCGGCCTCGGGCACGCGCGCGGCGATCGAGCGGTTCTTCGAGGAACACGGGCTTGCGGTAAAGCCGGGGCTGGAGATGCGCTCGAACGAGGCGATCAAGCAGGCGATCGAGGCGGGCCTCGGCGTGGGGATCGTCTCGCAGCACACCCTGGAACTGGAGCTGGAGACCGGTCGGCTGGTGATACTGGACGTCGACGGGTTACCGATCATCCGGCACTGGTACATGGTGCAACGCCAGGGCAAGCGCGACACCCCGGTGATGCGCAGTTTCCACGACCACGTGCTCGAGCAAGCCGAGCGGCAGGTGCGCCTGCCGTCCGAAGGGTGAGTTTGTTTCAAGGCCCCTATCTAGCAGGAGTCCTCTGCAGCGCTTGGCTCGTAAGGGACCAGCCTGCCGCGACCGGCGCGTTTCGCTCGATACATCGCGGCGTCTGCCTGGCGAAGCAACGTCTCGTCATCGACCTCTTGAGGCTGTGGGTAAAACGTGACGCCGACGCTTGCCGATAAGTGGATATCTCGTCCGTTGACTACCCGGTTGGCGGCAGCCGTACTTACGAGCCGATCAAGCACCGGGTAGGCCTGTGCGACTTGTTCCAAGTCAGTCAGCAAGATCACGAACTCGTCACCACTGATACGAGATAGGGTGTCGGTGGCACGCAATTCGTCGTTCAGATCCTCGCTCATGCTTTTGAGCAATCGGTCGCCGATGTCGTGTCCATGGCGATCGTTTACGGATTTGAACCCATCCAGATCGAGAAACGCGACGGCCAGAAATTTCCCACTGCGGCGACTGGTCGCCATGCTCTGTCGAAGACGATCAGCCATAAGCACCCGATTGGGAAGCCCGGTCAGTTCATCGTGGGAAGCGCGGTGCTCAAGCTCCTTTTGATAGTTCTTGAGATCGGTGATGTCCGAAGCCAGGGCAATGTAGTTGCAGGGGCGGTCCTGCGCGTCGCGAACCACGCTGATAGTCAGGCGTTCGGCATACAGCTCGCCGGCCTTGTTGCAGTTCCATACCTCCCCGGACCAATGCCCCGTTCGCTTAAGCCGGTTGCGCATTTCCCGGTAGAAATCCGGACCGTGCAATCCCGATTGGAAAAGCTTGGGGGTGTGACCGACCACTTCTTCCCGCTCCCAGCCGGTCATGTGAGTGAAGGCTTGGTTGACATCGATGATGCGCGCGTCGAGATCCGTGATCATGATTGCCTCGTTCGCCTGTGAAAACACGCTGGCCGCCAGCCACAGGTCCTGTTCCATCCGTTTTCGGTGAGAGACGTCGTGGAGGGTGCCCCACATTTTTAGTGGTTCGCCGCCCGGTGCCCATTCGAGGATGCGTCCCTGTGCCAGGGTCCACATGGTGCCGCCGTTTCGGCAGCGCATGCGTGCTTCAATTTCGCAAGCATCCTGTCCGCCCTGCCGGCATGCGGCGAGCTTGCTAGAGACCAGTGCGCGATCATCGTCGTGCACGAGCCCCTGCCAGGTTTCGATCGTGATCGGTGCGAGTTCGTCCAAGCCGTAACCGAGCATCTCCACCCAACGCTTGTTGCAGGTCATTTTCCCGGAATCGATCTCCCATTCCCATGTGCCCGCTTGGCTGCTCTCGATCACGTTGGCGAGACGGCTCCGTTCGCGTTCCAGGGCCTCCGCGGCGCGCTCGCGTTCGGTGACGTCGTGCAGGATGGAAAATACATGAGCAGTGCCGTCTTGGTCCCGAAACGGGGTGGCATGAACTTCGACCCGCCGTTTTTCGCCGTTGCGTCGTTTGTGGGTGTGCAGGTGGCAGGCGGGTGCAGGTAATTCGGGGCGCGAGCTCCGAGACCAGTGCTTGCATGGCTCGGTCCACAACTCGTGCAGAGGTCGATCGATTAGGCTTTCCCGCGGCCAACCGTAGAACTCGGCAGCTGCTTGGTTGGCGTTGACGATGCGACCGGTCTCGCTGTTGGTCAGCATGAGTATCGAGCTGTTGTCCTCGAAACAATGCTGAAGGCGAGCCATCTCCGGCTCCAGGGCCGTTTTTCGCCGGCGACCGGCAAACCAGCCCGCACCTAGGGCCAGCAGCAAGGTCGTTAGCCAAGCGCCGGTCGACCCGAAGAGAGAGGTGATGCTCGTGTCACCGGCGAGCGTCGTGGCAGGCTTTTCCGCCAGCGCGTGGCCGGCGGTGCCAAGCCAGATTAGGACTGCTAGCAGCAGCGTGGCTGTGCGAATCGCGACCTGAGGTGACGTGCGTATGGGCATGAGCGTCCTCCGGTTTCCGGGGTCATTACTACCGAAAAAGCTCGCCCCATGGGGCGAGCAAGCATTGGCAATGGAGTCGATTAAGTAAACGGCGTGCGTTCAGAAGACCGCCGTCAATTGAACGGACACTCGGTCGCCAACTCCCTCGAGATGGGAGTTGGGGCCGGCCGCGTCTGAGCTGAAGTCGCGGAAGGCATAGTTCAGCGTCGCGCGGGTCTTTTTGTTGATGTGGTACTGCACGCCGGCCGTCCAGGTGTCGAAGGTCGCCTTGTTCGGCTGGTCGACGTTGCGGTTGTAGGTGTCGTAGCGCAATTGCAGCTCGAACGGCGTGTTCGGGACGAAGTAGGCGCCTTCAACGTAGCCACCTTCGGCCTTGAAGTCATTGAACATTGCTTGCGGGGTGTGTTGCCCCTGGAAAATCATCCCCTCGCCCTTGATGTACTCGGCGCTAACGCGGAATGGGCGTTTGAGATAAAAGGCCCCGATGCCATAACGGGTGCGGTCTTGCTCCTGATTCTTGTCGTAGGCATTGGTGCGCTTGCCGTCCTGATACCAGCCGAACAGTTTCATGGTCGAGCGCCACGGGCCACCAGCCTTGCCGTCGAAGAGATAGGCCGATGACCAGTACAGGTAAACGTCCTTGTTGCTGTCGTCGTCCAGTATTTGTACGCCGTTGCCGTTACCCAGCATGGCCGCATAGCTATGTTCCCACTTGCCGGTATCGAAGGAGTCGAAGATCTGGATACCGGTGTCGCGGTACGCGCCGGCCGACTGGGAAAAACCGTTCATGTCCGCGCTGGGCGTGGTCTGCGGTGGGATATTGCTGTCGCCGTCATCCGGGAAGCGCTCGAGCAAGAGCTGGTTGGTGACGCTGGTGTAGTTGATGTAGGGCAGGGCGATGATGCCCTGGAGGGCCTCCTCGGCGCCTGGTGTCTTGAACAGGCCGGCCCGGATGCGTGCGCCCGGGATGTAGTTGAGCGTGACGCTCGCGTCGGTCAGAGCGGGGGTGTAGTCGCCGTAGCGGCCACCGTTGGTGATGGCGTTGTTACCAAACTCGGCCAGCAGGAAGTAGTTAACCTTGCCGTCGAGCGGGAAACCGGTGCCGCGGACCCCGATGCGCGCGCGCCTGATGTTGAAGGCCGACTGGTCGTCGAGCCCCGGCCCGATCAGCTTGGGCGGAATGTAGGTGTCGGTCGGGTGCGCGTCACTGAAGTCCTGCTGGTACTCGGGCTGGATGAAGCCCCAGACCTTGGCGCGCGGGGCGTTGTCGGCCTTCTCGGTGCCCTGCAGCATCAGCCAGTTGGCCGCCTGGGCCGAGCCGGCGGCCCCCAGTCCGAGGCAGATGCCGAGTGCAGTGGCGGTGAGTCGTTGATGCGTGCTCTTCATGGCTCTTTTCTCCTTGTTTCGGCGCAGCCTGTCGATCAGGTCTGTCGCTGCTTTTGCCGTGGTGGTTCGGTTCTTGTAATTGCCGTCTTCTCGTTATCGATGACCGGGGTGTCGCTTACGGCTTGGCGACGAAGTAGCCGGCCTGATTGAGCTTGATCAGGCGGACGATGCCGGCCGGCACGATGCGCGCAGTGGGGTTAAGCGCCGGCTCGCGGCCGAGTTTCTTGCCCATGTTGGTAATGGTGTTCTTGCAAGCACTGAAGCGGACACCTTGGTCTGCAAGGGTGGCGATGCGGCCGGCCTGAGCGTTGTCCGCGAATAGCAGGCGAAGACCGGGGCCAAAGGCGACCACCTCGATGTCGACCCGATCCGGGCCATAGAACTTGAGCAAGTTCTGGGCGACGTTCAGCACCAACGTCTGCTTGAAGGGGTCGGGGTCGCTGATCTGTAGGACCACCCGGGCATCGGCGAACGGTTTTTCCTTGAGGACCTGGTCGACCGGGTCGGCCGGATCGTTCGCCTGGACGGTCCCTCCGATCGCCAGAGCGGCTAGGAGCACGGGCGCAAGCAGTGCGTTACGCAGTGCTTTCCGGGCAGCATGGGCCTGTTTCATGAAGGATTCTCTCCTCGTCTGGTCATGGATTGAGGTTGAAAGCCCCGGTCATCGCACGTCGTGACATACGGGCGATTTCGATCGGCCGGGTCTTAGGGGGGAGACGAGGGTGGGGGTGGGTTTATTCCCCCGTGATTGAAAGTTTTTCCCGGAACGGGCAAATGGCATCGAAGGTGGAATAAACTGCCGCGCAGATCCGTCTACCCCCTAGGCGAACAATCAAACAAAAAAGGGACTGCCCCGATTCGAGGGGTGGGAGAGTGAGGGCAAATGGAGTTGATCAAGTCTGCCTGCCGCGTCTTGACCTTCGGTCACCGTCTGGAACGGGCGCGGCCCCGGCTGTATCGCATCGCGTATGCCTGGACCCGGCATCCGGAGCTTGCGGACGACCTGACCCAGGATGTCCTGTATCGGGCCCTGCAGAAACGTCACCAGTTGCGGGACATGGAGGCATTGGAAGCCTGGCTGGTGCGCATCCTGCACGGTTTCTGGTGTGACCTGTTGCGGAAAAAGTACCCGGATGCGGAACTCGACGAGGTGGTCGATGATCCGGCCAATGCCCCCGATCGGATGCACAGCAGTTGGGAACTGGTGCAGAAAGTCCGCAACGCGGTGTCCTCGTTGCCGGTCGGCCAGCGTACCGTTCTGACCCTGGTCGATCTCGAAGGGTTTTCTTACCAGACGGTCGCTGAGCTGCTCGATCTGCCGATCGGCACCGTCATGAGCCGCCTTTGTCGGGGACGGCGGCAGTTGAAGCAGTTGTTGGCCGATCTGGCCGAGAGCGAGCTGGGCGTGGTTGATTCGGGCGACAAGCCCCGTCGGCACCTGCGGAGGGTGGTATGAGTACATCTGACTTGCATGAAGACGATCGGGAGCACGTGTCGGAGGAGGATCTGAACGCCTTCGTCGACAACCAGCTTGACGCGGAGTCCCGTCGGCGCGTGCGTCGGGCCATCCGTCGCCACCCGGAACTGGCCCAGGAGGTCTGCGATCTCGATCAGATGAAGGATTGGGTGCAGCAGGCCTATGCCGCGCCGCCGATGGTGCCGGATCGTTACGCCGGCCGTTCTCGACCTGGCGGTTGGCGTCGGGCTGTGGCCGCGAGTCTGCTCGTGGGGGCTGGGGTGATGATCGGCTGGCTGGCCAGTTCCGGGTTGCCGACTCCATCCACCGGCCCCGGCACCGTGGCGGAAGCGACGGCGGCGCTGAACGAAGAGACGGCGAAGCAGGACACGCGCATCATCCTGCATGTCGGATCGTCCGACCGTCAGACCTTCGACCAGGCTCTCGATACAGCGGAAAGTCTGCTTGCCAACGCCGACAATAACCCCAATTTTCACTTGCAGGTGTTGGCCAACTCGGGTGGGGTGAACCTCGTGCGGCAGAATGTGACACCGCATGCCCAGCGGATCGCCGCCATGTTGAGGGATCACCCCAACCTGGAATTCACCGCTTGCGGCCAGAGTCTCGCGCGCCTACAGCGTGAGGGGGAGGACGTCGCGGTACTGCCGAACGTGGAAGTGGTCGACACGGCCGTAAGCGAGGTGGTGCGTCGGATGCAGCGTGGCTGGACCTACATCCGTATCTGATCCTCGCTGTTTCGGCCGCATACAGGAAGGCCCGCCGAATGGCGGGCCTTTGTTATCGGTTCACCCCGGGCTTGAGCTAGCGCTGGTGACGTTCTTCCTCGCGGACCAGGGGTGCCCAGAACAGACGCAGGGCGCCGACCGGCACCGGCTCGCGCGCGTTGAGGAAGGGCTCGGCGGTGGTGACCAGCACCGGGTGGCGCTCGGTCATCTGCTGCATCCAGTGGATGTCGCGGTAGGAGAGGTAGTCGCCGCTGAAGTGGGCGGGCAGGGACACCCACTTAGCGATGGTCGCTGCCGGGGCGAGGGCCAGCCAGACGGCCATCGCGATCAGCGGCACGCCCACCCAGGGGTGGCCGTACTGGGCCGTGTCGGCCAGAAGCGACCATTGCAGCATGAAGAACGCGCCGGTGAGCGCGATCACGCTGGCGTAGATCCAGCGATGCTTGAGGGCGATCTCGTAGACGTCCACCAGCCGGGCGATCAGCTCGGGCTGGTAGTCGAATTCGTCGCGCAGGTCGAGGGACGGCTGGGTCATGCGGACTCCGGGGTTGGCGGTTCCGGCGGGGTGCCAGGCACCGCCGCCGTGATCGGGAATCCCTTCACCGGATGATAGTTGATGTCGTGGGTCAGGTCAGACCGGCAAGGCCGGCCGGGGTTCAGGTCGGTACGCGGTCGAACACCAGGAACTGGTAGGCGTAGGGGTTCTTGTCGTCCGGGTCGTGACGCGTGGCCTCGGTCAGTTCCCACTCGTCGGGGACGTAGACCGGGAAGTGCGCGTCGCCCGCGACTTCCACCTCGACCAGCGTGAGATACATCCGGTCGGCGCGGGGCAGGTACTGGTAGTAGATGTTCGCCCCGCCCATCACCATGGCTTCCTCGCTCTCGTCGAGGTGTTTCTCCGCCTCGGCGAGCGCGGCGTTGAGCGTGTGCACCACGATCACGCCGTCGGCGGCGAAGTCCTCGTCGCGGGTGACCACGATGTTGGTGCGGCCGGGCAGCGGCTTGCCGATCGACTCGAAGGTCTTGCGCCCCATGATCAGGGGCTTGCCCATGGTCAACTGCTTGAAGTGCTTGAGATCGGCCGGCAGCCGCCAGGGAAGCTGGTTGTTGCGACCGATGACCTGGTTGCGGGCCATCGCGGCGATGAGACTGACGCGCATGCGGTTTCCTGCCTTGCGGCATGGTGGTTGAACGGGATCAACCCAGCAGTCTAGCCCAAACGCGGGGGTGGTTCACGTCAATGCGCTCGTCTTGACGCGCCGCCGTCGTCGTTAGCAGGTCAACCGTCGTTAGACGGCGACCTTGGCCTTGATGTGCGGGTGCGGGTCGTAATCGACCAGTTCGAAGTCCTCGAAGACGAAGTCGTCGATGGTGCGCCGCGTCGGGTTGATGCGCATGGTCGGCAGTGATCGCGGCTCACGGGTGAGCTGCTCGCGTGCCTGGTCGAGATGGTTGTGGTAGAGGTGGGCATCGCCCAGCGTGTGGACGAACTCGCCCGGCTCGAGATCACAGACCTGCGCGACCATCATGGTCAGCAGGGCGTAGCTTGCGATATTGAACGGCACGCCAAGGAAGATGTCCGCGCTGCGCTGATAGAGCTGGCAGGAGAGCCTGCCGTTGGCCACGTAGAACTGGAACAGGAGATGGCAGGGCGGCAGGGCCATCTCGGGCACGTCGGCCGGGTTCCAGGCCGTGACGATCAGCCGGCGCGAGTCCGGATTGCTCTTGATCTGCTCGATCACCTGGCCGAGCTGGTCGATGGTGCCGCCGTCGCGGTCAGGCCAGGAGCGCCACTGCGCGCCGTAGACCGGGCCCAGGTCGCCGTTCTCGTCGGCCCACTCGTTCCAGATGCGCACCCCGTTGTCCTGCAGGTAGCGCACGTTGGTATCGCCACTGATGAACCACAGCAGCTCGTGGATGATTGAGCGCAGGTGCAGCTTCTTGGTGGTCAGTGCCGGGAAGCCTGCCGAGAGGTCGAAGCGCATCTGGTGGCCGAAGACGCTGCGCGTGCCGGTGCCGGTGCGGTCGTCGCGGTCCACGCCGTTATCGAGGACGCGCTGCATCAGGTCGAGATAGGCCTTCATTCGGAACTCGTGGTCGGTTGGGTGTGAGCGGGGCGGTCCATGATACCGCGGCGATAGGCCCAAGCCAGCAGGGCGATCCCGGCGACGATCATGGGGGCGGAAAGCAGGTGGCCCATGGTCAGCCAGCCGCCGGCAAGGTAGCCGATGTGCGCATCCGGCTCGCGCACGAACTCCACCGCGAAGCGGAACACGCCGTAGCCGAGCAGGAACAGCCCGGAGACCGCCATGCGCGGCCGTGGCTTCATCGAGAACACCCACAGCAGGACGAACAGCACCAGCCCCTCGAGGAAGGCCTCGTAGAGCATCGACGGGTGGCGCGGCTCGGGGCCGGCTCCCGGGAAGACCATGCCCCACGGCAGGCTGGTGGGGCTGCCCCACAGCTCGGCGTTGATGAAGTTGCCGATCCGGCCGAAGAACAGGCCGATGGGCACCAGCGGGGCGATGAAGTCGGTGACCGTGAAGAACGCCAGGCCCTGCCGGCGTGCGTAGAGGCCCATGGCCACCAGCACGCCCAGTAGCCCGCCATGAAAGCTCATGCCGCCGTCCCAGAGCGCGAACAGGCTCAACGGCGAGTCGATCAGCATGCCCGGCTGGTAGAAGAGCATGTAGCCGACGCGTCCGCCGACGATCACGCCCAGCGCCCCGTAGAAGAGGAGGTCGTCGACCTGCACCGGGCTGACCGGCCAGTCGGGGCGACGGGCGCGCAGGCGGGCCAGCGCCCAGGCGCCGGCGAAGCCGAACAGGTACATCAGCCCGTACCAGTGGATGGCCAGCGGGCCGATCTGCAGGGCGATGGGGTCGATGGCGGGGTAATCCATGGGCAACGCGGTTCCGCGGTTGTGAATCCGCTGGGAGTCTACCAGTATCCGTGGGAAGGTCTGCACGAAAGCCATGCCGCTCAAGACACGCCCGGCGGGGCCTGGCGAGTCGCCCGTGCTCGGCGTTGCGATGTCTTGACGTGGCCACCGGCACGCCCGCGACATCGCGCCTTGATCACGAACGACTCGCCAAGCCTTCAGGGGCATGGCTTTCGTGCAGACCTTCCTTAACCACCCACCTCACGATCAGGGGCACCGGATGACCAATCCCCGCATGCTCGAATCGACGAGTCCGTACCTCCAGGCCCATGCCGACAACCCGGTCGAGTGGTATGCCTGGACCGACGAGGCGCTCGCCCGTGCCCGCGACGAGGATCGTCCGATCCTGCTGTCGATCGGTTATGCCGCCTGTCACTGGTGTCACGTGATGGCGCGCGAGAGCTTCTCGAACCCCGAGATCGCGGCGGTGATGAACCGGCATTTCGTCAACATCAAGGTCGATCGCGAGGAACGTCCCGATCTCGACAAGACCTTCCAGACGGCCCACGCGCTCCTGAATCAGCGCGGTGGCGGCTGGCCGCTGACCGCGTTTCTCAACCCGGACGACCTGACCCCGTTCTTTATCGGTACCTATTTCCCGGCCGAGCCGCGCTTCGGCATGCCCGGCTTTGCCGACCTGCTCGAGCGGGTGCGCCGTGTCTACCGGGAAAAGCGCGAGCAGACGCGCGAGCAGGGCGTGGCGGTGCATCGAGCCTTGAGCGCCACCCCGCCGGGCAGTGACCAGCTGCCGCCGGTCGCGATCGCCGATGCCGCCCGTGCCCGCCTCGAGGAGGCGCTGGACGAGGAGCACGGCGGCCTGGGCGGCGCGCCGAAATTCCCGCAATTGCCGATGCTCGATTTTCTCATCGACGAGGCCGCCGCCCGGGGTGCGGACGGAAACGGGCGACTGGAGCACGCCGTGGCCGCCCTGTTGGACGGCGGGCTCTTCGACCACCTCGACGGTGGCATTTTCCGCTACTGCGTCGATGTCGACTGGAGCATCCCGCACTTCGAGAAAATGCTGGTGGATAATGCGCAATTGCCCGACACCCTGTCGCGCTTTGCCCTGCTGGCGCCGGATGACACCGAACGCCGGACCGTGATCGAATCGCTGCTCGAACGCGGCATCGATCATTTCCTCGACCGCCTGCGCCTGGCCGACGGCACATTCGCCGCGAGCCTGGATGCCGACACCCCGGGCGAGACTGGGGGTGAGGAGGGTGCCACCTACCTGTGGACGCCCGACGAGGCGCGCGAGGTGCTGGAATCGGCCGGAGTCGATCGCGCCGCCATCGAGGGCTTCCTGGACGAGTACGGGCTCGAGCACCCGGCGAATTTCGAGGGCAAGTGGCATCTGGCGGCCGTACGTCGTGCCAAACGCGTTGGGGCGGTGCGTCCGCTGGCCGAGGCGATTCGTGGTCCCTTGCTGGCACGCCGCGACACCCGTCCCCAGCCCAGGCGTGACGACAAGTCCCTGTTGGGGTTAAACGCCCTGCTGGCCACCGGGTTGATACGGGCCGGCAATCGACTCGGACGGGACGATTGGGCCACCCGTGGACTTGATCTCCTTGATCGACTGGTGCCGACGGTTACGGTCGTGGCGGACCTGCCGACCGGGCATCTCGACGGTCGCCCGTCGGTGCCCGCCTTTCTCGACGATCTCGCCTTGCTGCTCGAGGCCGAGACCGAGGCCTTCTTCCGCGTGCCCGACGTCGACCGGCTGGCCCGCATCGAGGAGATCATCGACACCATCACCGAGCGTTTCGCCGATCCCAGCGGCGCCTTCCGGCTCAGTCACCCGGGCCACGGCGCACTGGTGGCGGGGCTGGTGGTGTTCACGGACGATGCCCAGCCGGCCGGAAACGCGGTGTTCGCCGACGCGCTCACCCGGCTTGGATATGTCCTGGGGCGGACCGATTGGCTGGAGCGGGCCGAGGGCATCTTCCGGGCGGCGGCCGGCTCGATCGAGCGGGCCCCCCAGGTGCATACCCGCCTGCTCGCCGCCCTGCGGCGCTTCCACCAGCCGGGCACGGCGGTGGTGATCAAGGCCCAGGACATGGCCGCCTGGCAGCAGGCGATCGGTGAACTGCGCGCCCGTGGCGTGGCGGTGATCGCCACCGGCAGCGACGAGGTGCTGGCCGACAAGCCGCTGCCGGAGACCGGCTCGGGGCTGGCCTACGTGTGTCGCGGCACCGCCTGTCTGCCGCCGGAGTCCGACCCCGAAGGCCTGCTCCGGCAGTTTCGCTAACCCCGCAGGCGGCGGCGCCGTTCGTCTCCCGAGTGTCATCCCGTCATCGGATCGACATCGTCCCGTCACGATGTTGCCAACTCCCCTGCCCACCCTTGGTGGAGTCGATACCGTCAGGGGAGACCAACCATGCAGCGAGACCAGGCAAACCGGCGTGGCCGGTTGAATCAGTCGGCGGGGCTCTCGGTGGCCTTCGCGACCACGACCGCCGAGCGCGAGGCCTGTTACCGATTGCGCTACCGGGTGTTCGTCGAGGAGATGGGCGCGGCGATCCCGACCGGACACGGCGGCCTGGAGCGCGATGCCTTCGATCCGCACTGCCACCACTTGGCGGTGCGTAATGCCGAGGGCGAGATCGTTGCCTGCACCCGGGTGCTGACCGATACCCAGGCCTGCCTGACCGGCGGGTTCTACTCCGAGCAGGAGTTCGATCTGGGCGGGATTCGCAAACTGCCCGGCCGGGTCATGGAGATCGGGCGGACCTGTGTCGATCCGGAGTGGCGGCGGGGCGGCACCATCGCCGCGCTCTGGGCGGGGCTGGCCCGCTTCATGGCGGACAACCGGTTTGCCTATCTGATCGGCTGCGCGTCGATCCCGATGGATGATGGTGGGGCGACGGCCCGTGCGATCACGGACAGCCTGATCGCCCGCCACCTGGCGCCCGCGGACCGACGGGTCCGGCCGCGTCGCCCCTTGCCGGCCGCAAGCCCCGCCTCGAACACGACATCAACGCGACTGCCGCCCCTGTTGAAGGCCTACATGCGACTGGGTGCGACGGTCGGTGGCGAGCCGTGCTGGGACCCGGCGTTCGGTTGCGCCGACCTGTTCATCCTGCTGGAGAGTGCGGACCTGCAGTCGCGCTATCTGCGCCACTTCGTCGAGCGACGTCGGGCGCCCGAGCCGCGATCGGCCGGGACGCACATCGCAGCCTGACGGTCAGTCCTCGGGCTGGCGTTCGTTGCAGTAGGGGGCGAGTTCGTCGACCAGTGCCTCGAGGCCGAGACGGATCTCGCGCAGGTCCAGCTGGCGACCGGCGGGGAGGGGGGCTTCCGCGGGGGGCGCGGACGGCACGGTGTCGTTCCCGGCCTCGCCCTGCGGGTCGAGCGCCAGCAGGTTGCCGCCGCTCTGGCTGATGCGCTCGCGCATGTCGCGCACGGCTTCCAGCGCACTCGAGGACTCGCGCGAGGAGGCCTTGGGCAGGGCGGCGAGTTGCTGGCGGGCGCCGGCAATGGTGAAGCCCTGGTCGTAGAGCAGGGTGCGGATCAGGCGGATCAGCTCGATGTCGTGGCGTTGGTAGTAGCGGCGGTTTCCGCGGCGCTTGATCGGCTTGAGCGGTTCGAATTCCTGCTCCCAGTAACGCAGCACGTGCGACTTGACGTCGCACAGCTGGCCGACTTCCCCGATGGTGAAGTACCGCTTGCTCGGGATCGGCGGGAAGGTGAATTCAGTCTTGCTCTGGGCCGTCATAGGCTTCCACCAGCGACTTGAGTTTCTGGCCGGCGCGGAAGGTCACCACCCGGCGGGCGGTGACGGGAATCATCTCCCCGGTGCGCGGGTTGCGCCCGGGGCGTTCGTTCTTGTCCCGCAGCTGGAAATTGCCGAAGCCGGAGAGCTTGATGTCCTCGCCCGATTCCAGCACCTGTCGCATCTCCTCGAAGAAGAGATCGACGAAGTCCTTGGCCTCACGCTTGTTGAGGCCAAGTTCGTTGTGCAGCGTTTCTACCAGATCCGCTTTCGTAAGAGCCATGTAAATCGGTTCCCGGGTTCAAGTCAACCGCGCAGCTCGACGTCGTGCTGGCGGAGGTGTTCGAGTATGTGGTTGATTGTATCGGTAATTTCGTCGTCGGTGAGGGTGCGCTCGTCATTCTGGAACACGAGCTTCACCGCGAGCGACTGCTTGCCCTCGGCCACGCCTTCGCCGACATAGCGGTCGAACGGCTCCACGTCGCGCAGGAACTCGCCACCGGCCGCGCGGATCGCGGCCGACAGGTCGCGGAACGCGAGCGAGGTTGGCGTGACCAGCGCGAGGTCCCGGCGGATGCGCGGGAACTTCGACAGCGGCGCGCTCTGCGGCAACGGCCGGGCGTCGATGCCGGCGAGCGACAGACGGGCGACGAAGACCGAGCCCTTGAGGTCGAAGGCCTTGAGCGTCTCGGGGTGCAGCGCACCGATCTCGCCCACGGCGTGACCGTCGACGAGGATTTCCGCGGACTGGCCGGGATGCAGCGCCGGGTGTTCGCAGGCTCGGAAGGCCAGCGCCTCGGCCAGGCCCAGGCCCTCGAGCAGGTCCTCGAGATCGCCCTTGATGTCGTAGAAGTCGACCGTGCGGGTCGCCTGGCCCCACTGCTCGGGGGCGGCGTGGCCGGCGGCGACGAAGGCCAGCTCGCCGGTTTCGCGCGCGGTCGCGGCGGTCGAGCCGGCGAAGCGGTGGCCGGTCTCGAACAGGCGAATGGCCGGCTGCTGGCGCTTCTGGTTGTGGGCCACGGCCTCCAGCAGGCCCGGCCACAGGCTCTGGCGCATTGCCGCCATCTGCGAGGCGATCGGGTTGGCCAGCTCGATCGGCGGGCTGTCGGGGGTGATCACCGCATCCAGTTCGCGGTCGACGAAGCTGTAGGTGATCGCCTCGAAGTAGCCGCGGTCGGCCATCAGGTCGCCGATGCGCGTGGTGGTGTTGTCAGTGGCCGCCGGCAGCCCGATCTCCGGGGTCATGCGGGTGATCGGCGCGCGGAACTCGTCGTAGCCGATCAGGCGCGCCAGCTCCTCGAGCAGGTCCTCGGGAATGGCGAGATCGAAGCGGCGGGTCGGCGGCACCACGCTGAGCACGTTGCCGTCAGTGGTCACCTCGCAGCCCAGCCGGGTCAGGAGATCGGCAGCGCGGTCGGTCGCCACCGGCAGACCCAGGCGGCGCTCGGCCCAGTCCATGTCCAGGGTGATGGCCGCCGGGGCGGACAGCTCGCGGCCGCCGGTCGCCTCGACCACCGGCCCGGCCTGGCCGCCGAGCAGTTCGGTGATCAGCTGGGCGGCGCGGTCGATCGCCTGGCGCGGCAGGCTCGGGTCGACGCCGCGCTCGAAGCGGAAGGCCGCATCGGTGGACAGACCGAAGCGCCGGGCGCGGCCGGCGACCGCCTCGGGGGTGAAGTGGGCCGACTCGAGCACGATGCGCCGGGTCTCGCCGGACACGCCCGAGGGCTGGCTGCCGATGATGCCGGCCAGCGCGATCGGGTTGGCGGCATCGGCCACCACCAGGCAGTCGTCCTCGAGGGTCAGCTCCTGCTCGTTGAGGCCCACCATTTTCTCGCCGGCCTTGGCCCAGCGCACGCGGATATCGCCGTCGAGCCGGTCGGCATCGAAGGCGTGCATCGGCTGGCCGGTCTCGAGCATGACGTAGTTCAGGAGATCGACGATCGGCTCGACGGTCGAGACGCCGGCGCGGCGCAGGCGCTCGGCAATCATCATGTCGGTCTCGCCGCGGGCCGGGATGGCCTCGATCACCTGGGTGAGGTAGACCGGGCAGGCATCGGCCGCCTCGATGCCTGCCGCGCGGGTCGATGTGACGCTCGCCGCCGGGGCGCGGGTCTCGGGGGAGGCGAGCTTGGCGTCGAACAGGGCGCTGCATTCCTGGGCCAGGCCGGCGATCGACAGCACGTCACCGCGGTTGGGGGTGATGCCGAGCTCGATCACGGCATCGTCGAGATCCAGCCATTCGCGCAGGTCACGGCCCACCGGGGCGTCGTCCGGCAGCTCCAGCAAGCCGTCGCGGGCGCTGGAAAGCCCCAGCTCGTCGGCGCCACAGAGCATGCCGTGGGACGGCTCGCCGCGCAGCTTCGCCTTCTTGATCTTCATGCCGTTGGGCAGGGTGGCGCCCACCCGGGCCAGCGGGGCCTTGAGGCCTTCGCGGACATTGGGCGCGCCGCAGACGACCTGCCAGGTGGTCTCGCCGTCGAACACCTCGGTGACGCGCAGCTTGTCGGCGTCCGGGTGCGGGCGCACGCTCTTGACCTCGGCGACGACGACGTTGTCGAAGGCCGGGGCGGCCGGTTCGATGGCGTCGACCTCGAGCCCGGCCATGGTCAGACGGTGGGCGAGCTCGTCGGTGTCGACCTGCGGGTCAATCCAGGTTCTCAGCCAGTTCTCGGAAAAAAGCATCGGGTGTCAGGTCCTCGGGCCTTGGTCCGGTCGGCCGCCGCGACGATGCGGGGCCGGGCACAAATCGGTGGGTCGGCCGGTCACGCCGGCGCGACGGGAATCGGGTTTACTGGAATTGGCGCAAGAAGCGCAGGTCGTTCTCGAAGAACGCGCGCAGGTCGTCGACCCCGTAGCGGAGCATCGCCAGGCGCTCGACGCCCATGCCGATGGCAAAGCCGCTTACCTCGGCCGGGTCGAGACCTACCGAACGCAGCACATTGGGGTGGACCATGCCGGCACCCAGCACCTCGATCCAGCCGGTCTTCTTGCACACGCGACAGCCCTCGCCACCGCAGTGGACGCACTGGATGTCGACTTCCGCGGACGGTTCGGTGAACGGGAAGAACGACGGGCGCAGGCGGACGGCCAAGTCCTCGCGCTCGAACAGGGCGGCGAGGAAGGTCTCCAGCGTGGCGCGCAGGTCGGTGAAGCGCACGTTCTCGTCGAGGTAGAGCACCTCGATCTGGTGGAACATCGGCGAGTGCGTCATGTCCGAGTCGCAGCGGTAGACGCGCCCGGGGGCGATCACCTTCAGCGGCGGCTTGGTCTCCTGCATGGCGCGGATCTGCACCGGCGAGGTGTGGGTACGCAGCAGGTGGTTGGCGTCGAAGTAGAAGGTGTCGTGCATCGCCCGGGCCGGGTGGCTCTCGGGGATGTTCAGGGCGGTGAAGTTGTGCCAGTCGTCTTCGATCTCCGGGCCCTCGGCGACGCGAAAGCCCATCGCCTGGAAGATGGCGGAGACGCGCTCGGTGATCTGGGTGACCGGGTGCTTGGCACCGGGCGGGCGGCGCCGGCCGGGCAGGGTGACGTCGATGGTCTCGGCAGCGAGCTTGGCCTTGAGCGCCTCGGCCTGCAGTGTCTCGCGGCGGCCCTTGAGTGCGCCGATGACGCGATCCTTGACCGCGTTGATGGCTGCGCCCTGGGTCTTGCGCTCCTCGGGGTCGAGCTGGCCCAGGGTCTTCATCTGGGCCGTGATCGAGCCCTTCTTGCCGGTGTATTCCACCCGCAGGGCCTCGAGCGCGTCGAGGCTGTCGGCCGACTCGATGCGCGCCAGTGCGTCTTTCTCCAAGGTGTCCAGGGAGTTGCTCACTGCGAAAACGCTCCTTCCAGTTGCTTTGCCACCCTTTGCCAGAGGCCGCGCGAACCGGCGTCTGGCAAAGGGCGTTATTGTGGCCTAAAGCCCAGTAAAATCAATGCCTTCAACGAAAAAAGGCGCCACGGGGCGCCTTCGAGAAGAACGGGATGGGGCGGCGAATGGCCGCCCGCTTCCGAGACTGATCGAAATCAGCCGGCCAGGGCGGCCTTCGCCTTCTCGGCCAGGGCGGCAAAGCCCGGCTTGTCGTGCACCGCGATGTCGGCGAGGACCTTGCGGTCGACCTCGACGTTGGCCTTGTTCAGGCCATCGATCATCCGGCTGTAGGACAGGCCGTTGTTGCGCGCCTCGGCGTTGATACGGGCAATCCACAGGCCGCGGAACACGCGCTTCTTCGCGCGACGGTCACGATAGGCGTACTGACCCGCCTTGATGACCGCCTGCTTGGCGGAGCGGTAGGTACGCGAACGGGCACCGTAGTAGCCCTTGGCCTTGTTCAGGACCTTCTTGTGCTTGGCATGGGCGGTTACGCCACGCTTGACTCGTGCCATGGTCTATCTCCTCACTTCTTGCCGTAGGGCATCATGCGCTCGACGAGCTGGACGTCGGCCTCGTGGACGTAGGCCGGCGAACCGAGCTGACGCTTCCGCTTCGACGATTTCTTCGTGAGGATGTGACGCAGGTGCGACTGACGACGCTTGACGCCGCCCGCGGTGATCTTGAACCGCTTCGCAGCCCCGCGATTAGTCTTGATCTTGGGCATGATCAACTCCAGTTCCGATTTGTTTTTGGATATCCGGCCACGTCGGAGTGGTTAACGTGCGCGGACGACTTGGCTCATTTTCCGGCCCCCCGGAAGCCAGAGCAGCCCGGGGCCAAAAAAGAGCGCCGAATCATACTCCTTTTGCCGCGTGCTTGGCAAGGCCATGGGGCGGACAAGCCGCCCTGCGTACCGGGAACTACCGGTGATACTCGCCGGCGCGCTCGGGCTGGAACAGTACTTCCTCGATGCGTACCTGCAACGTGCCGCCGCCCGGGCGCGGCCATTCCATCTCGTCGCCTTCCGACAAGCCGATCAGGGCACTGCCGATCGGGGCGAGGATCGAGATGGTGCCGCCTTCCGGGGCGACGTCGCGCGGGTAGACCAGCGTGAGGCGGAACTCTTCGTCCGAGGAGGTCACGCGAAAGCGCACCGTGGAGTTCATGGTGACCGTGTCGGGCGGGATCTCGTGCGGGTCGACCACGTCGGCGCGATCGAGCTCCCGGGCGAGATCCGCCTTGCCCGGGAAGGCGTCGGCCGGGGTCTGGTCGAGCAGCTTTTCCAGACGTTCCAGATCGAGTTCGGTGATGACGATGCGTGGCTTGTCCATGTCGGTCGTTCCCCAACGGATGCCGCCCGCGAAAAAGCGGGGGGTGATGTAAAAAAACCCCGCCAGAAAGGGCGGGGTCGATTCGGGCCGGTCGCTAAGGCGCGATCAGGCCGGCACTACTTGTTCGCTCGCGGGGCCATCACCATGGTGGCCTGGCGGCCTTCCATGCGCGGCTTTTGCTCGACGGTGGCCAGATCCGACAGGTCTTCCTCGATGCGGGAGAGCAACTCGGCACCGAGGTCCCGGTGGGCCATCTCTCGACCGCGGAAGCGCAGGGTGACCTTGACCTTGTCGCCGGATTCCAAGAAGCGGGTCGCGTTGCGCAGCTTGACCTGGTAGTCGTGATCTTCCGTGCCGGGACGGAACTTCACTTCCTTGACCTCGATCTGCTTCTGCTTCTTGCGCGCCTCGGCCGCCTTCTTGCTCTGCTGATACTTGAACTTGCCGAAGTCCATGATCTTGCAGACCGGCGGCTTGGCGGTGGGGGAGACCTCTACCAGGTCCATCCCGGCCGCGGCAGCGCGTTCCTTTGCCTCGTCCGTGTCGACGACACCAACCTGTTCACCGTTCTCGTCGACGAGTCGGACTTCCCGAATAGTGATCTGGTCATTGATCCTCGGGTCGTCGCTTTTGGCTGGACCCTTTCCGCGTTGTTGAGCGATGTTCGTACCCTCCAATCAGGTTTGAACGGAAATAGTACCCCAGAGCGGGGCGCTCCGGGAGGTTTGGCGAAAAATTAGCACACAAGTCGCAGTCGTTGCCAACCGCGGCCCGCCATTTTTCGCGCTTACTTGTGCTCGGCGACCTCGCCCTTGAGTCGGTCGATCAGCTCGTCGACCTTGATCGAGCCGAGATCCTCGCCCGAGCGGGTGCGCACGGACACTGAGTCGGCGTCGATCTCGCGGTCGCCGGCGACCAGCAGGTACGGCACGCGCTCAAGGGTGTGCTCGCGGATCTTGAAGCCGACCTTCTCGTTGCGGAGATCCGCTTGCGCGCGCAGGCCCGCGGCCTTGAGGCGCTCGGCGACGGCATCGACGTATTCGGCGTGCTTGTCGGTGATGCCCATGGTCACGGCCTGCACCGGGGCGAGCCACGTCGGCATCTGGCCGGCGTGGTGCTCGATCAGGATGCCGATAAAGCGCTCCATCGAGCCGACGATCGCCCGGTGCAGCATGACCGGATGCTTGCGCTCGCTGTGCTCGTCGACGTAGGTCGCGCCCAGGCGCTCGGGCATCATGAAATCCACCTGGATGGTGCCCAGCTGCCAGGTCCGACCGATGGCATCCGACAGGTGATATTCGATCTTCGGCCCGTAGAAGGCGCCTTCGCCCGGCAGTTCTTCCCACTCCACGTTGGCGGCACGCAGGGCCGAACGCAGGGCTTCTTCCGCCTCGTCCCAGACCTCGTCGGCGCCCATGCGCTTTTCCGGGCGGGTGGCGATCTTCACCTGCACGTCCGAGAAACCGAAGGTGTCGTAGACCTCCAGTGCCTGGCCGTGGAAGGCGCGCACTTCCGGCTCGATCTGCTTTTCGGTGCAGAAGATGTGGCCGTCGTCCTGGGTAAAGCCGCGTACGCGCAGGATGCCGTGCAGCGCGCCCGAGGGCTCGTTGCGGTGGCAGGAGCCGAACTCGCCGTAACGGATCGGCAGGTCACGGTAGGAGTGCAGGCCGTGATTGAACACCTGGACGTGGCCCGGACAGTTCATCGGCTTGACCGCGTAGGTGCGCTTCTCCGACTCGGTGAAGAACATGTTTTCCTGGTAGTTGTCCCAGTGGCCCGACTTCTTCCACAGGGACACGTCCAGGATCTGCGGGCACTTGATCTCCGCGTAGCCCGAGCGCTTGTAGACATCGCGCATGTAGGACTCGATCACCTGCCAGATCGCCCAGCCGCGCGGATGCCAGAACACCAGGCCCGGCGCCTCGTCCTGGAAGTGGAACAGGTCCAGCTGCTTGCCCAGGCGGCGGTGGTCGCGCTTCTCGGCCTCTTCGCGCTGCTTCAGGTAGCGCTTCAATTCCTTTTCGCTGGCGAAGGCCGTGCCGTAGACGCGGGTGAGCATCTCGTTGTCCGAATCGCCGCGCCAGTAGGCACCGGCGACCTTCAGCAGCTTGAAGGCCTTGAGCTTGTTGGTGTGCGGTACGTGCGGGCCGCGGCAGAGATCGGTGAAATCGCCCTGGGTGTAGAGCGTGAGCTGTTCCTCGCCCGGGATGTCCTTGATGATCTCGACCTTGTAGTCCTCGCCGAGGTCCTTGAAGAAGCGCACGGCGTCGTCGCGCTCGATCACGCGGCGCTCGAGCTCGTCGCCCTCGGCGGCCAGCTCGCGCATGCGGGTCTCGATCTTCTCCAGGTCCTCGTCGTTGAAGGGCCGGTCGAAGGCGAAGTCGTAGTAGAAGCCCTGGTCGATGACCGGGCCGATGGTGACCTGTGCCTCGGGGTAGAGCTGCTTGACCGCCTGCGCCATCAGGTGCGCCGTGGAGTGGCGGATGATCTCGACGCCCTCCTGGTCCTTCGCCGTGACGATGGCGATCTCGGCATCGTCCTCGACCGTGCGCGACAGGTCGACCAGCTTGCCGTCGATCTTGCCGGCAACGGCCGCCTTGGCCAGGCCCGGACCGATGTCGGCGGCGATCTCCATGAGCGAGACCGGGTGGTCGAACGTGCGCTGACTGCCGTCGGGTAGTGTGATAGTCGGCATGTGCCCTCCTGAGAAGCACTTGGGATGCCAGTGGCGGGCCCTACCAAAGCCCGCGTTTGCATCCGCGTGGGTCGAAGGGTGCGGACAGCCGGAACCGCCGTGGCGCACCCGCCATGGTGAGAAGTCGGCGGATGATACCAAAGCCGCCTGATCCGGTGCAGTCCGCCGTGTCGGCCGAGGCAAATCGGATCGAACGATCTCTCGTGGCCGATCGTCATCGGGCATCCCCCCAATCCCTGTTCGGATCGCGTCGTGGTGCGCAGGCCCTTCTGGCGCGCCGGTCGTCGTTCGGTCACGTCCAGCACGGCACAACGCGGAACGTGTGTCATGACGCCTGTTCCGGCGTGCTGCAAGCCCCTGATTAAACGCGGGTATTTTCTGTTCCGTTTTGTTCCTGTTCCGGTGGTTGGTCGCGCCGATACTCTGCAAACGAGGTTTGATGCGCTTGTCGGGCCATGAGCCGGGTGATCAGCGGGCCGCCGCGACGCCCAACATGGTGACGGCATGGGTGTCGATAACGGCCTGACCCGTTGCGACATCGCCAGCCCGGCAAGTGCTCAGGGGGAACTGCCGACTCCGATCAGGACGAGACCCACACGCCCGCCACCAGGCCTTGCGCCGACGAGGGGCGGGGCAGACGACTCGGGGTCGGCAGGCAATCAATCGGATACCGGCCGCGGAGGGACCAGCGCGTGCCGGCGTTCGATCACTTTTCTGGCCAATCGGCAACCGACTGACGAATGGCAAGGGAACAAGGCGATGAAAACGAATAAACAGAACGCATTGGCGGCGCTGGTCGCTGCCGGCATCATCGGGGCGTCGGCGACCGCGACGGCGCAATCGAATCAACCCGCCGACCTGGCGACGGTCGTCCAGCAGGCGATCGAATCCAACCCGGAGGTCCAGTCGAGCTGGCATGCCTTCGTTTCCTCGGGTCACGACATCGACGTGGCGCGCGGTGGCTACCTGCCGACCGTCGATGCGGTCGCGAGTGTCGGCCAGGAGTCGCGGAACTACGGCGTCAACGAGGACTACTCGATCGCCGCGGCGGAAATCTCGCTCACGCAGATGCTCTACGACGGCTTCTTCACCCGCTCGGAGGTGGATCGCCTCGATAACGCCCAGCTGGTGCGGTACTACGAGCTGCTCGGCAGCGCCGAGGACATCGCGCTGGAAACGCTGACCGCCTACCAGGACGTGCGCCGTCAGCGCGAACTGGTCGAACTGGCCGACGAGATCTACCGCGAGCACCTCGACGTCAAGGCCCAGGTGGAGGAAAGCTCGCGCGCCGGCGTGGCGCGCGGCGCCGATCTCGAGCAGATCAACGCCCGCGTGGCGCTGTCCGAGTCCAACCTGGTCAACGAGATCTCCAACCTCCACGACGTCTCGGCCCGCTACCTGCGCATCGTCGGTCAATCGCCGGCCGACCGGCTCGAGCCGATCGCCCTGGACGACTCGGCCCTGCCGGCCGACGTGGCCGAGGCCCTGCAACTGGCCTACGAGGGCAACCCCTCGTTCCGTGCCGCGCTGCGCGATATCGAATCCTCTCGCGCGGCCGTGGAAAGCCGGCGCGCCGCCTATCACCCGCGCCTGAACCTCAACGCCAGCTACGGGGTGGACAACCGCGACGACTTCGGCGTGCGCGAGAACCAGCGCGACGCCCGCATCGGCCTGGAATTGCGCTTCAATCTCTACAACGGCGGCAGCGACCGGGCCGCGGTCAAGAGCGCTGCCGAGCAGCTCAACGTCTCCAAGAGCCTGCGCGACAAGGCCTGTGTCGACATGCGTCAGAACCTGCAGATCGCCTACCACGACGTACGCAAGCTCTCCGAACAGGTCGAGACGCTCAACAACTATCGCCTGGCCGCCGACCGGGTGCGGGTCGCCTACCGCAACCAGTTCCAGATCGGGCAGCGCACCCTGCTGGACGTGCTTGATTCCGAGAACGAGTACTTCCAGGCAAGCCGCTCCTACGTCAACGCCCAGGCCGACCGTCGTGTCGCGATCGCCCGCGTGCTGGCCGAGAGCGGCCGCCTGCTCGAGTCGCTCGAGGTGCGTCGCGACGGCTTGCCGAGCCTGGCCGATCTCGGCGCCGATCGCCTGGCGGTCGATCCCGAGACGGCCTGCCCGAGCGTCGACATCGCGATGAACCTGCCCGAGGTGCCGCGGGAGCGATGAGTGCCGGACTGCCGTTCGAGGGTCACCGGCGAGTCGGGACCGAGACGCTGGCGGGCGATGAGCAGGGGGTGGCATGACGCGCGAACCGGTTGAACCCCGTGGTGGAGCGCTGACCGATTGCCTGATGTTCCTGTGCCGCTATCACGGCACGCCGATGTCGCGCGAGTCCCTGATCGCCGGGTTGCCACTGGAGCAGGGTCGGCTGGCGCCGCCGGAATTCGATCGCGCGGCGCGTCGGGGCGGACTGTCGAGCCGCATCGTCGCCGGCAAGGCCCGCTCGGTGAATCCGGCCCTGCTGCCGGCCATCCTCCTGCGCGAGGACGACAGCGCCTGCGTGATCACGGCGATCGACCGCAAGGCGGGTGTCGCGGCGGTGATCTACCCGGAACTCAACGACGCCGAGGTCGAGGTGGCGCTCGATACGCTGGAGACCGAGTCCGCCGGCTGGCTGATCTACGTCCTGCCCCGATTCCACTTCGACGAGCGCGCCGGCGGCCTTTCCCCGCGTGCCGACCAGCACTGGTTCTGGGGTGTGATCCGCGAAAATCGCGGGCTCTACCGCGACGTGCTCGTGGCCGCCGTGATGATCAACCTGTTCGCGGTGGCGATGCCGTTGTTCATCATGAACGTCTACGACCGGGTGGTGCCCAACGCGGCGACCGACACCCTCTGGGTACTCGGGGCAGGGGTCTTCCTCGCGATCAGCGCCGATCTCGCCCTGCGCGTCACGCGCAGCCGGTTCGTCGACCTGGCCGCAAGCCGCGCGGACGTCAAGCTTTCCTCGTCGATCATGGAACGGGTACTCGGGATGCGGATGGCCAACCGTCCCACCTCCACGGGCTCGTTCGCCAACACGGTGCACGCCTTCGAGTCGGTACGCGGCTTTATCGGCTCGATGAGCGTGGTCGCCCTGGTCGACCTGCCGTTCGTGCTGCTATTCGCCGGCATCGTCGCGCTGATCGGCTGGCAACTGGTCGTGCCGATCGTCATCGGGGCGCTGCTGGTGCTGCTCTACGCACTGGGTGCCCAGCGGCGTCTGCAGCGCCTGTCCGAGGACGCGATGCGGGCCGGCGCGATGCGCAACGCGACCCTGGTGGAGGGCTTGACCGACATCGAGACAGTCAAGGCCTTCGGCGTGGAAAGCCGCATCCAGGCCGACTGGGAACGGACCTCGGTGTTCCTGGCCCAGAACGCCGCGCGCATGCGCTTGATCTCCGCCTCCGTGGTCAGCGGCGCGCAGTGGGCCCAGCACGCGGTGGGCATCGCGATCATCGTGGTCGGTGTCTACCTGATCATGGAGGGCAATCTCAGCCTCGGCGGCATGATCGCCGCCTATCTCTTGTCCTCGCGTGCCATGGCGCCGATCGGCCAGGCGGCCGGGTTGGTGATGCAGTACCACCAGTCGGCCGCGGCCCTCGACGCACTTGACGAGGTGATGGAGCAACCGGTCGAACGCCCACCGGGCAAATCCTGGATCAGCCGGCCCGGCCTGACCGGCGAGATCGAGTTCCGCCACGTGAGCTTTTCCTACCCGCAGACCGGCGGGGTGGTGCTCGACGACGTGAGTTTCCGCATTCGCGCCGGCGAGCACGTCGCCGTGCTGGGGCGCAACGGCTCGGGCAAGAGCACCATCGAGAAGCTGATCCTTGGGCTCTACGAGCCGGACGCCGGGGCGGTGCTGGTCGACGGGGTCGATGCCCGCCAGATCGATCCGGCCGAGCTGCGCCGCGCGATCGGTTACGTGCCGCAGGATATCTCGCTGTTCCATGGCTCGCTGCAGGAGAACCTCACCCTGGGCGCGGCCGACGTCGATGACGCGCGCATCCTCGAGGTGGCCAAGCTCAGCGGGCTGGCGCCGATGATCAACCGTCACCCCGAGGGCTTCGACATGCCCATGGGCGAACGCGGCCAGTTCGTCTCCGGCGGGCAGCGCCAGTCGATCGCCATCGCCCGGGCGTTGCTGCATGACCCGCCGATGCTGGTGCTCGACGAGCCCACCGGGGCGCTGGATCACTCCACCGAGGCGCTGATCAAGCGCAACCTGCAGCAAGTCGCCAAGCACAAGACATTGCTGGTCAACACCCATCGCAGCTCGATGCTCGAGTTGGTCGACCGGATCCTGGTGATCGATGCCGGTCGGCTGGTCGCCGACGGGCCCAAGGACGAGGTCATCGAGGCATTGCGCCAGGGCCGGATTTCGGGGGCGGAGCGATGAGCGACACGCGGCGCAAGACCATCGAGGAGCGCGGTTTCGAGGGGGTAGGGCGCCTGACCGCCACCCGTCGTGGCGGCGGTGCCGGCTCGGCGACGGCGCTGGGCGAGGAGCGACGCGGCAGCTGGGCCGCCCAGGCCGGCTGGGCCCAGATCCAGCAACGCCCGATCCGGGCACGCGCGCTGCTCTACACCCTGTTCCTGGTGTTGATCGCGTTGATCGTCTGGGCCGGCCTTGCCGAACTCGACGAGGTGACGCGTGGCCAGGGCAAGGTGATTCCGTCGCAGAAGACCCAGCTCGTCCAGTCGCTGGACGGCGGTACGGTGAGCGAGATCCTGGTCGACGAGGGGGATGCGGTCGAGCAGGGCGACCTGCTGGTGACCATCGACCCGACCCGCTCGATGTCGAGCCTGCGCGAGAACGTCGTCCAGCGTCAGGCGTTGCGCGCCGAGGTGGCTCGGCTCGAGGCACTGACCGGCGAGGAGCCGTTGCGCTTTCCCGAGGATCTCGAGCGAGAGGCGCCCGAACTGATCGCCCAGGAGCGTCGGCTGTTCGAATCCAGTCGGCGCGAGCTCGAAGAGCAGCTCTCGATCCACCGGGAGAAGCTCGAACAGCGCCGCCAGGACCTGCGCGAGTCGGAGGCCGCTCGCACTCAGCACGCCCGGGCGCTCAACCTGATCCGGCGCGAGTTGAACGTCACCCGCCCATTGCTCAACTCCGGTGCCGTTTCCGACATCGACATCATCCGGCTCGAACGCGACGAGGCGAACAGCCTGGGCGAGATGTCGCGGGCCGAGGCGGCGATCACGCGGGCAAAATCCGCGATCGAGGAGGCAACCGTGCGCATCGAGGAGGTGCGACTGAATGCCTTCAACCGCTGGCGTTCGGAACTGGCCGAGGCCAGTGCCAAGCTCGATGCCCTCGGCGAGGCGCAGGTGGGGCTGGCCGACAAGGTGGAGCAGACCCGGGTGCGTGCCCCCATGGCCGGTACCGTGCAGCGACTGTTCATCAATACCACCGGCGGGGTGGTCGGCCCCGGGCGGGAGATCCTCGAAATCACCCCGGCCAACGACAAGTTGCTGATCGAGGCGCGCATCAACCCGAAGGACATCGCCTTCCTGCGACCGGGGTTGCCCGCCAAGGTGAAGTTCAGCGCCTACGATTTCACTCAGTACGGCGGGTTGGAGGCGACGGTGACGCACATCAGTTCCGACACCATCACCGACGACGATGACAACACCTTTTATCTCGTGCGCCTGGAAACCAGCGCGACCGGCTTCTCGCCCGACCAGCCGATTCTGCCGGGGATGATGGCCGAGGTGGACATCCTCACCGGCAAGAAGACGGTGCTCGAATACCTCCTCAAGCCCGTGCTGCGCGCCTTTTCGCAATCGATGTCCGAACGATGACTATCTCGACGCATCTTTTCGTCACCGAACCCGGGTTTCATACCTCCCGCTGGCAACGCGCCTTCCCGGAGGCGGCCGTGGTCGAGTCCGCGGCGCTGGTCGACGGGCTCGGCCTGGATGTTCCCGAGCGGCCGACCGTCGCCTGGGTACTGACCGGGACCGACCGCTGGGAGCGCCTGATCGAGGACCTGGCCGACCGGGGCGCCCGCGTGATCGCCATGTCGCGACAGCCGGGCATGGATGAATTGCGCACCGCGCTGGGTCATGGCGCGCGCGGCTACGTCCACGCCGTCGCACCGCCAGCGCTGCTGCATCAGGCCGCCGATGCCGTGGAGACCGGCGGCATGTGGCTACCCGCCGAGGTGGTCAACGCGGTGGTGCGGGTGCTCTCGACCACGCTGGACGGGCCCCGCAACGTCACCCGAGCGGTCGATGCCCTCCTGGGAAGCCTGACCGAGCGCGAGCGCGCGGTCGCCGAGGCGGTGGCCGCCGGGTTGAGCAACAAGGAGGTCGCTCGCCGGCTCGACATTACCGAGCGCACGGTCAAGGCGCACCTGAGCTCGGCCTTCCGCAAGCTTGGCGTTCGTGATCGAATGCAGTTGGTGGTGCGGCTGCGCATGGCAGCCGAGCCGAATCGTGACGTCGGCTAGGGAAGGTCTGCACGAATGCCATACCGCTCTGCGTGCCTTGAGCCGGGCAGATGCAAGGCGCTCGTCCGCCGCGGAAGAGTTATTCTCTTGCCAAGGACGACAACGCCGCAGATGCCCGGCTCAAGGCGCGCCCTGCGGGGCTTGGCGAGTCGCCCGTGCCCCGCGTTGCGATGTCTTGACGTGGCCACCGGCACGCCAGCGACATCGCGCCTTGATCACGAACGACTCGCCAAGCCAGAGTGGCATGGCATTCGTGCAGACCTTCCCTAACCGATACCGGGGGGCGAATGGATAGCGTCTACGTAAAGCGGGACTCGAGCGGTGACATCGTCGCCATCGGCCGGGAGGCCGAGCCCGGCATGGCCGAGGCGGTTGCCATCGACGACCCGGCCGTCCAGCGGTTCCTCGATCCGTCCCGCGGCGCGGAACCCGAAGCGGTTGCCGAGGCCCTGCAGCGCTCGGATGCCGAACTCGTCCGGGTGGTCGAGGACCTGACCAACCTCCTGATCGAGAAGGGCGTGATCAAGTTCACCGAACTGCCCACGGCCGCACAGCGAAAGCTGCTCGATCGCCGCCAGTTGCGTCGCGACCGCAAGGCGCTCGACCTGATCGCCGGCTCGGACGACAACGGCGACGATCGCTTCATGCCCTGAATCGCCCGAGCCGAACGCTCGCTTCCGAAGACCTTCCCTCCTTCACTCCGGCACGCCGGGGCCGCTCGCCCCGTCGACCCCCAGTTCGCCCAGCTGGGTCAATTCCTCGGCCGAGCGCACCCCGTCGGCGATTACGGTCAGGCCGATGGCGTGCGCCATGCCGGTGATACCGCGCAGGTAGCTGCGGTTCGACTCGCTGGTGGCAAGATCGGTGGTCAGCGAGCGGTCGAGCTTGAGATAGCTCAATCCCAGCTCGTGCAGAACGTCGATCTCGGTGACGGCCAGCCCCGCCTTCTCGATGCCGACGCGATAACCCAGCGGGACGGCGACGGCACAGAACTCGCGGAAGGCGGCCGGATGGTCGATTGCCGCGCGCTCGGCAAGCTCGATCGAGACCATGGCAGCACGCGCCGTGTGCGAGGCCAGCAGTCCCAGCAATCGTCCTCGGGTCGATTCGTCGAGCAGGGTGTCGATCGAGAGATTCAGCGCGATCGGCTCGCCGTCCGGATCGGGCGTGCGGGCCAGGCGCTCCAGTTCGCTTTCCGCCACCGCCAGGTCCAGTTGCGGCAACAGGCCCAGCCGCCGCGCCCAGGGCAGGAACTGGCCGGCCGTGAGGGTCTGGCGGGCATCCTCGAGTCGCAGCATCGCCTCGCGATGGATCAGGCGACCGTCGATCCGGCGCGTGGCGAAATGGGCGGCATGAATGCGCTGTTGCTCGATGGCGTCATGCAGGATGGCTCGCCACTCGTCGCTGCCATGCAGTCGATCCACGTCCTCGCCCTGGGTGGCCCATTCCAGGCAGGTGGTCTCGCGGTGCTCGGCACGGGCGAGCGCATCGTCGAGCCGGATCAGGATGCTCGAGCGTTCGTCCCCGGGCCCGAAGCGGCCGGCGGACAGGGCGAGCTGCAGTGAGGTGGCTTCCGCGTGGCGCGCGGCCAGTTCTTGCATCGCCTCCGTCAGTCGTTCGGCGAGCGGCTTGGCATCCAGCAGGTCGGTGAGGATCAGCGCGAAGTCGCTGCCGTTGAGCCGGGCGAGGTGGTCGTCGCTGAACGAGTCGCGATGCTCGCCGGCGACCGTCCCGAGACGCGTGGCGAGTTCCTTTATCAGGGCATCGGTCTTCTGGTGGCCGAGCTGGCGGTTGATCTCCGCGAGATCCACCAGCCGCACCAGGAACAGGCCGTGCTGGCGGTTGGGGTCGTCGTCGGCAAGCAGGGCGCCCAGCACGTCATCGAAACGGCCGCGGTTGCCCACCCCGGTGAGGGCGTCACGCTGCAATCGCTGGCGCATCTCTTCCAGCCGCGAGCGTTCCTCGCCCAGCATGTCGCGCACGCGGGCGGAGAGGATGTTCATCGACCGGACCACCCGACGGAATTCCAGCGTCCTGGGCTCCGGGGTGGCGATAAAGCGCTGGTTGCCGATGGACTCCGCCTGGTCGACCACGTCGTCGAGCGGCCGGGTGAGCGATTTCAGGACCATCGAGCCCAGCAATCCGAGCACGGCGGCGATGCCGAAGAACCAGAGAAACAGCTCCACGGTGGTGTCCCAGAGCGCCTCGAGGGCAAAGCCGCTCAAGCTCTCGACGTAGAGGGTGCCGTATTGCTGCCAGCCGTCCGGCACCTGGGCGATGCCCGGGTCGACGCGCAGTTCGGCCAGCTCGGCGAACCAGCCGGGCACGTCGCCTACCGCGTCCGTGGCGCGGGTCCGCGAGGCGATGGGCTCACCGGAGGGGTCGAGCAATTCCAGTCGCTGGTAATGGCCGGTGTCGAACTGCGCGGCGATCATCAGCTCGATCAGCACCGGGTCCTTTTCCACCTGCGAGAGCGTTAGGGCCAGGGTGTTGGCGTTGTCGATGTTCTTGAGGTGCAGTTGCTCCTCGAAGTAGGCCCGCGCGCTCTGGAAGCTGATCGCGAGGCTGCTGACGAACGCGATGACCATCACCGAGGCGATCGCGATCCAGAGTTGTCGATTCAATGCCATGGCGGGACTCACTCACTCTGCCGTGTCGAGGTGTCGCTGGAATCCGGGGGCGCGGACAGGCGGATGCCTTCGGCCTGCGTGCGGTTGAGCACGTCGCGCCAGCGGGAGAGACGATCGGTGGCCCGGTCGGCCGGGCGGCTTTGCCCGCCGACCCACAGGCCTTCGCTGTTGAAACTGAACACGGGGGTAAGATCCGGGCGCTGCCCGGCCGGGGCGACCAGGCGCACCAGGCTGTCGAGGATCAGCGGTTCGGATTCGGGATCGGGGTAGTAGCCCAGAACCATGTGCGCGCGGCTGGCCCCGCCCATTCGGGCCCGGACGTAGATCAGGCGCAGCTGGCGGTTGTCGATGCCGGCCTCGCGCAACACCAGGTACTTGGCGATCGCGAAGTCCTCGCAGTCGCCCGCGCCGTGGCCGATGGTCTCCACCGGCGAGGCCCAGTAATCGGACTGCCCCCAGAGCTGGTCGTCTTCGACGTAGCGAATACGGCGATTGAAGAAGGCATTGACGCGCTCGGCGCGCTCACGTGGTTCAACAGCGCTGATCTGGTCGAGCAGCACCTCGAGTTCATCGATGACCGCGGCACGGTCGGCGTCGAAGCGCTGCTCAAGCTCGGCCCTGAGGGTGTCGAAATCGATCCGCACCTCGGCGTGGCCGAAGCCGTGGATCAGGACGGCAAGACCGAGCGCCATCGTGGCGACGAGCAGTCGGGTTGTCCCAGATGCCGGCATCCGCACCGTCCCGTGAGGTCAAGTTCAGGTGCACCCCGGGTAACGTTGCGGGTGACCGTGGGTGCAGGGTGCCCACGGTGGCGTCCATGGCGGATCGTCCGTCGGGCACCGACAGGCCCGTCGATTGCGTGACGGGCGGGATGCGGCGCGTCGATGACTACATCGCCACGATCGCATCCTTGCCCAATCGTACCCCAGCTCGCCGCGTTCGACACCGTCGGGCGCCGATGCCGATCAGGTGTCGATCTTCAGCTGGCCGCTGTCGAGCATGTTCTGGATCAGCTCGCCCGCGTCCGTGGCGCCCCCGAAGTCGGCGAACGACTTGCCCTGCAACGTGATCGTCTGCGTCGCCCCGTCCGAACCGCCGTCATGCGTGACCTGGAAGACCAGGTCGCCGCCGTCTTCGGTGACCGACAGGAAATCGCTCAGTGGCTTGCCCTCGTTTTCGTCGACGAGGAGGTCGCGCAGGTCGAGCACGTCGTCGCCGGCACCGAAGTCCGTGACCACGTCGTTCGCCGGGGCGTCCGGTTCGCCCCGATCGGCCAGGTTCCACTTGAAGACGTCGTCGCCGGCACCGCCGATCAGCGTGTCATCGCCGAGCCCGCCGACCAGGATGTCGCCTCCGGCGCTTGCCTCGAGGGTGTCGCTGCCGTCAGTGCCGAACTGGACATTGGCATCCGGATCGTCGATCCGGACCGTCAGATCGGCCTGGGCGGTCTCGCCGTTGTCACCGACCAACTGGTAGGTGAAGCGTTCCACTCCGCCGACGTTGTCCAGGTTGGCGTCAGGCGTGTAGGTGTAATCACCGTCGCCGGCAATTTCCAGCGTGCCGAAGCGGCCGTCGACGATTATCGATTCGCCCTCGGCAATCGGCTCAAAGGTATCACCGTCAAGGACCTGCAACTCGGCGCCGTCAGGGCGGTTGTCCAGATCGCCTTCATCGTTCGGATCGGTGATGACGTTGCCCGAAATGGGATTTGCCGTCGTTTCCGTTGTTGCCGGTGTGGCAATAGCGAGGTTCACTTCGCTAATGGAAGCACTGGGATACAGGCCAAAGGGGCCAAATCCACCCTCGAGTGTCGAAGTGAACTCGACTCGGTAGCTTCCACTGTCAAGATTTTCGAACTGGTCGCCATTGGCACCACTACCGCTGTAACCGGAGACAGGTACCCAGTTCCCATTGCCGTCAAACGTTTCAAGCTGCCATTCGAGAGTCGCAGAGGAGTCCCAGATTGCGAAAGAAGGCTCATTTAGCGATGTATTAAAGCAGAATGTGCCGGAGCTCCCGTCCGCCACTTCGAAGCTGATCGTTTCAGTTCGTGTGGTTTCGCGTGTCGTGTCGGTCTCGAACTCCAATCCTGACACCGACGTCTCGCCTTCGGTCTCATCGGCAGCCACCACTTCTTCGGTAACGATGGCTGTCGCCAGGTCGTCGACGGCCATCACCGGGTCGACCCACTGCGTGCTCGTGACCGGCTGGCTATTGACGCCACGATCGCTGACCACCGCGGCGGTGACCTCGAAGCTCTCACGGCCCGCGTCTGGCCGGACGCTCAGGCCCTCGAGTTGATCCGGCTGCAGTTCGTAGAGTCCGTCGGTTTCGCTGAGCGGATTACCGTCGAGCAGCAATTGACCACCATCGACCTCGACCAGGTAGTGATCGACCTCACCACTCGCGACCGCGCCGCTGAGGTCGACTTCGTAGTTGACCCCTTGCTTGTCGAGTTTTGCCTGAATGTCGCTCACGTCGACCACTTCGTCCGGATGCGTCGAGCGCACTTCGAACTCAACGGTTGCCTGGCCGTTTTCGTCCAGGGTCAGCGTGAGCTCTTCGTCCTCCGGATCGAACACGGTGTCGTCGGCGTTGCGCGGGTCGTACCAGCTCGTGCTGTATTCGCTATCGCCATTGACCAGCACGTCGAAGGTGTCACGGGTTCCGCCACGGCCTTGCCCGCCATCTTCCCAACCGCCTTTGGCGTGCTGCGTCCAGGACAGGGTGATCTGCTCGCCGGCGTTATCGAGGCCGAAATCGAAAACGAGCGGGTCCGAGGTGTCGGCCGGCGGGCGCGGGTCGTTGATGATCCCGTCGCCCGACCCGCCGACACCCAGATCGTCAACGTCATCCTTGATCACGGTCTCGAAGCCGACGACCGGCTCGACCACCAGTTCGACCGTCGGTACCGGATCGGTAGTGGCGGTGGCCTGGGCCGAGAGCACGCCATCAGCCGTTGAGCCGTCCTGGTCCTCCACGGTGTAGGTGAACGCATCCTGCAGGGAATCGTCACTCGGCGTGTAGGTCAGTTCGTTGATTACGTACCCGGCGTTGGCATTCTGGGCAGCCGTGTCGAGACTGAATGCGAGATAGCTGAATGCCTCGTCCGTGTTGATGTCTACCGGGAATGGGAAGCCGTTGTTGGTCTGAGGCGTAAAGGTGCCGGTACCGACTTCCTCACCGGCTTCGTTGTAGGCCGTCCAGCGGCCGATTTCGGCCTGGTTCGCGTTGAATTGCGCGATATCGACGGTGACGTCGTTCGTGCTGTCGCCGAGCTGGATCAGCAGGGTGTCGTCGGTGTCGATCTTGTTCGATTGGTTGACCACCACGCCCAGGCCGGACTTGTTCTGGCCGCTGGCGTAACCGACGTTGTCGTTACCGTCACCCAACGCTGCGACATCTAGTGACCCGTCCAGCATGGGCGCCGCGCCATCAAAGCCCCATAGCCCGCCGGTCTCTGCCTGCCAGTCCTCCAGCCCGCCGCCAATCGTCACCGGCTCGGCTGCGTTGGCGGTGTAGCTGTAGCTGCCGTCGCGCTCGATGGTGAGTGTGCCGTTATCACCCTGGATGGTGACCGGCTCGCCGTTTTCGGGGACGTCGACGGGATCGTTTTCTCCAAAGCGTACCGAGGTGACTTCCAGGTCGACGTCGGCGCCGGTGTCATTGTCGAGCACGTTGCCCGAGACCGTTTCGCCACCGGTGAGGTCACCGAGCGGGTCATCGACGGTCTCGACGCCGTCATCGAGGATGGCGACGTTCAGGGTGGCCTGTGCCGAGGTGCCCTTCGAGTCGGTCAGGGACAGCTCGATCGGTGCCTTGTCCAGCGGCTCGCCGTCGACATTGGTGACGGGGCCGTTGAGCTCGAACCGGTAGTCGACCACGCCCGAGTCGGGATCGAAGCCGGTCAGACTCAAGGTATTGCCTTCGGGCGTCTCGATGACGACGGGCTGGTCGTCGAGGTTCTCGAGCGCATCGGCGTCGAGGGTCACCTGTCCGTCGGCAAAGCTCGCATCCCCGCTGGTCAGACCGGCAGCGGCAATCGACAGGGCACCCAGGCCGGCTGGTGCGGTGAGGGTGAATTGACCCGTAGCCGTCGTGCCGGGCTCGCCGGACGCCGGTTGTTCGCCGGCGCGGGTTCCGTTCTCGAGGAACGCCTCATCGACGGTGACGTCCGCTTCGTCACCCTCGGGTGACAGGCCCGTGATGGTGGGGGCGATCGTGTAATCCCGGGTGGTTTCGGCGGAGTACTCGTTGCCGGCCGCGTCGCTGCCGCTGACCTCCGCCTGGACCTCGCTGTTTTCGGCGAGCACGCTGCCCGGTACGTCGATGGCGTATTCGTTGTCCGCATCGACCTCGCCGGTATAGGTCTGCTCACCAACGGTCAGGGTGACGGTGTCGCCCTCGGTGGCGTCGCCGCCGACGATGCCGGTAATGGTGATCGGGCCCTCGATCTCCTCGCCGTCGAGTACGTCGTCGCCGGTGATCTCGTCGATGGTGATGGACGCGTCGGCCTCGGTATCGACGGTGTAGTCGCGGGTGGCATCGGCGGCGTAGTCGTTACCGGCCTCGTCGCTGCCGGTGACCTCCGCCTGAACCGAGCTGTTGTCGGCCAGCACACTGCCCGGCACGTCGATGGCGTAGCCGTTATCGGCATCCACCTCGCCGGTGTAGGTCTGGTCACCGACGGTCAGGGTGACGGTGTCGCCTTCACGGGCACCGCCGCCGACCGAGCCGGTGACCGTGATGGTCTGACCGGATTCTTCCTCGTTGATGACGTCATCACCGGCGATGGTATCGATGGTGATGGTGGCGGATGCCTCGGTGTCGACGGTGTAGTTCCGGCTCGTATCGGCGGAATAGCTGTTCCCGGCCTCATCGTTGCCTGACACGCTGGCGTCGACCTGGCTGTTGTCGGCCAGCACGCTGCCCGGCACGTCGATGGCGTAGCCGTTGTCGGCATCCACCTCGCCGGTGTAGGTCTGGTCACCAACGGTCAGGGTGACGGTGTCGCCTTCACGGGCATCGCCACCGACCGAGCCGGTGACCGTGATGGTCTGACCGGATTCTTCCTCGTTGATGACGTCATCACCGGCGATGGTATCGATGGTGATGGTGGCGGATGCCTCGGTGTCCACGCCGTATTCGCGGGTGGTGTCGGCGGAGAACGGGTTGCCTGCGTCATCGCTGCCGACGACGTTGGCGTCCACCTGGCTGTTGTCGGCCAGCAGACTGCCCGGGACGTCGATGGCGTAGTTGTTGTCGCCGTCGACGGTGCCCTCGAACGTCTCGTCGCCGACGGTCAAGGTGACGGTGTCGCCCTCGGTGGCATCACCGTATACCGAGCCGGTAATGGTGATGGTCTCGCCGGATTCCTCTTCGTTGATCACGTCGTCACCGGCGATGGTATCGATGGTGATGGTGGCGGATGCCTCGGTGTCCACGCCGTATTCGCGGGTGGTGTCGGCGGAGAACGGGTTGCCTGCGTCATCGCTGCCGACGACGTTGGCGTCCACCTGGCTGTTATCGGCCAGCAGACTGCCCGGGACGTCGATGGCGTAGTTGTTGTCGCCATCGACGGTGCCCTCGAACGTCTCGCCGCCGACGGTCAAGGTGACCGTGTCGCCCTCGGTGGCATCACCGTATACCGAGCCGGTAATGGTGATGGTCTCGCCGGATTCCTCCTCGTTGATCACGTCGTCACCGGCGATGGTGTCGATGCTGATTTCCGCTCCCGCCCAGGTGTCGACGGTGTAGGGGCGACTGGTGTCAGCAGAGTACGGATTGCCGGCCTCGTCGCTGCCGGAAACCGAGGCCAGTACCAGGCCGCCTTCCGGCAACAGGTAGTCGCCGTTGCCAAAGTCCCGGTTCTGCACGTCGGGCAGGATGTCGATCAATCCGCCGCTGGCCAGCAGGCTGCCCGGGACGTCGATGGCGTAGTTGTTGTCTCCATCGACGGTGCCGGTGAATTCCTGCCCCCAGATGGTCAGCGTGACGGTGTCGCCTTCGCTGGCATCACCGCCGACCGACCCGGTGATGGTGATGGTCTCGCCGGATTCTTCCTCGTTGATGACGTCGTCGCCGGCGATGGTATCGATCGTGATGGTGGCGCTGGCCTCGGTATCGAGGATGGCCGTGTCGGTGTCGGTCGCCTGGTTGCCGGCCTGGTTGCTGACGGTGGCGGTCGCAGTGAGTTCGCCATCGGACAGGGAGCTCAGGTCCTCGACCACCTGGTAGCTGCCATCGGACTGGACGATCGCGCTGGTGGTGACGGTGTTCTCGCCGTCGGTCACCTCGATGGCGACCGTCTGGCCTGGCTCGACATTGGTCGTGGTGCCGGAGATCAGGCTCTCGAAGACGGACTGGCCGTTCTGGTCATCGAGATTGACGCTGATGGACGGGGTGGTTTCCTCCGGCGTGCCGGGTTCCTCCGGTGTGCTGGGATCGTCCGGCGCTGCCGGTGCGGCCGGCTCGTCGGCCGCTTGTGCCTCGGCCAGGCCGGTGACGCCCGGCGTCGGCTCGTTGGGCTCACGCGTCGGGCCGGCGAAGTCGAAGGCCAGCGGGTCGATCTGCTCGACGATGCGGGTGACCTCGACGATGGTCCGGCCACCGCCGTCGCTGCCACCGGTCGTGCCGGCGGCCGGGTCTTCCAGTTCCTCGAGGATGTCGCCGTCGCCCTCGAGCAGCGCCAGTACCTCTTCGACGCCCGGGTCGGTCACCGCCTGCTCATCGCTGCTCGGCTCGGCATCGGCGAGCATCTCGGTCGACAGGAAAAGCGACTGGCCGCCGGCCAACTGGACGGTCTCGCCGTTGTCGAGATCGAGGTTCACCCGCGCGTCCTGAGCGGTGACGACCGTCTCGCCCGCGTAGACCGAGTCACCCGCCCGGAGCAGACGCATCTCGCCGTCCGCCGAGCGCGCCCATACGTCGCCTTCCACTTCCTGAACGATTGCGATTACTTCAGCCATGACCCTGTCTCCGTGTTGGCTCGATCCGACCGCGAGCGGGGCATCGAGCGTCGATCTCTGGATTCGTACCCAGAGTCTCGGACGCGCGGGCAGGGGCGTCTATTGGCCAAAGGTACAAGGTGGCGACATGCCGGCCCGGATGCGCTTGCCGGCGGTTACGTCGCCGGTGTGTGACCGGGATGGATTCAGCGCGGCAGCATGCGCTCGAAGCATTCGATCCGGCGGCGCAGGGTATCGCGGTCGGTCTCGGATTCGAGGTGATCGAAGACGAATCGGGCGGTGCGCACCACCACGCCCCAGCGCGGGCGCTTGGGCAGGGTCTCGGGGTTGAGATACCGGTCGAGCGTACGCGTCTTCCTGGCCGAGCCGTCGAGCGTCACGGTCCACAGCCGGCTCTTTTCCGCCAGTTCGGCCCGCCCGGTACCGGTCTGCGCCTGCCAGAGGGTAACGGCGCATTCGAGCAGCTTGACCAGCAGCACGCGTGGGTCGTCGGATTCGTTGTCCGCCGGGACCACGCCCTTCTCCTGCAGCGCCCAGCGCATCTGCTCGTTTTCATGCACCCGCAGGTGCGCCTCGACGCGGGCGAGCATCTCCCGGCGCCAGAACGGCTTGGAGAGGTGATCGTTGGCGCCGGCCTCCAGCCCCTCGATGACGTCCTCGGGCCGGGTGCGCGCGGTTACCAGGATGATCGGCAGCGTGTTGGCGTCGAACTCTTCGCGCAGGCGACGGCAAACGGTCAGCCCGCTCATGTCCGGCATCATCACGTCCAGCAAGACCAGCTCGACGCGGTGACGGCTCACCAGCTCGAGCGCCTCGGTGCCCGAGTGCGCGACCAGGGTGCGATAACCGGCCTGGTGCAGTTGTTCCTCCAGGACGATCGCGGCGGTGGCGTCGTCGTCGACGATCAGGATGGTGGTCACGTCACCGTGGCGGGGCGCGGTCTCGATGGCATCGCCTTCGGAGGCCGCGACGGGCCCCGGGCCGGTCGTCTGGAGGATCGGCGTCGGCGCGGCCGCCTCGTCCCGGTCGCATATGGGCAGGCGGAAGCGAATGGTGGTGCCCACGCCGGTCTGGCTGTGGAGTTCGAGTTCGCTCTGGTGGCGTTCGAGCAGGGCGCGGCTGATGGCCAGGCCCAGGCCGAAGCCGCCGCGCCCGTCGAGGCTC
The DNA here is from genome assembly GCF_005096345.1 of Guyparkeria sp. SB14A. Lineage (NCBI taxonomy): Bacteria > Pseudomonadati > Pseudomonadota > Gammaproteobacteria > Chromatiales > Thioalkalibacteraceae > Guyparkeria > Guyparkeria sp. SB14A. Next base: position 61,733 of record NZ_SWAW01000001.1, read on the forward strand.
GAGTCGTGGCCCTGCTCGTAGGGGCGCTGCATGCGATCGAGCTCCTCGGCGGCGATGCCGATGCCGGTGTCCTCGACGGCAAAGCACACGCGGTCGCCCTCGCGCCGGGCGGAGACCAGGATGCGCCCCTTGTCGGTGAACTTGATCGCGTTGCCGATCAGGTTGAACAGCACCTGGTAGAGCCGGTCGGCGTCGGCGAGGATCGGCGGCAGGGGCTCGTCGAGCCTAGATTCGAGCACCACGGAACGCGAGCCGAGCAGCGGCTGGCAGGTGGCCATCACCCGCTCGACCAGGGGCGCGACCGCGGTCGGCTGACGCCGGATGGGCAATTCGCCGTGCTTGAGCTGGGTGAACGAGATGGTGTCGTCGACCAGCCGGGCCAGCCGTCGCCCGCTCTGGATGATCAGATCCAGGCCCTGCCGGGTCTTGGAATCCTCGCGCGGCAGCGATTCGGCCAGCCCGATCATCGCGTGCAGCGGGGTGCGCAGCTCGTGCGAGGTGTTGGCGAGGAACTCGTCCTTGAGGCGGTTGGCGCGTCGAAGGGCCGTTTCCAGGCGCTGGCTGCGCTCGAAGGCCCGCGCGTTGCGCCGGGCGAGCGCCAGGCTGTGCAGGCCCATCGCCGCGAGCACGCCAACGCTGGCGACCGCATCGCGCACGCCGGCCTCGTTGAACCAGTAGATCTGCAGGGCGGCAGTCAACGCCACGATGCCGCTGCCCAGCAGGATCAGTCCGGCGTCCGGCCGGTTGCGCCGCACGGCCTGCACCAACGCGAGCAGGGCCAGGGCCAGCAGGGCGACGACCAGGTACAGCAGCCAGCCGATGGCCACGCTGCGCGTCAGGCCCGGGTCGATGACGGCGATCAGCACGTAGACGATCACCGGCACGGCGACCCAGCGCGTCAGTCGCGGCGGCAATTCGCGCGGGAACAGCGCGGACAGGAACCACAGGTAACTGGTGCCGGCGGCCAGCGCCGAAAAGCCGTCCAGCGGGCGGGCCAGCGCGATCGGGATGTGCAGGCCCATCGCCTCGAGCAGCTGGGCCGACAGGGTCGTCTGCAGTGACCAGAACATCACCGTCAGGCCGAAGAACAGGTAGGCGCGCTCGCGGCGTCGAATCAGGAACAGGATCAGCTGCGACAGGCCGATCAGCATCAGGCCGCCGGCCAGGGCGCTGGTGCTGATCAACTCGATCGCCCACAGCCCCTGGACCGCCTCGGGCGTGCCGATCTCGATCGCCCGTGGGATGCCCGCGACCCGCGAGCTGTAGTTGCTGACATGCAGCAGGATGTCGATGGTCTGCCCGGGGCGGTCGATCCACACCTTGCGCTCGCCGTAGTCGGGCTGCGCCGCGTCGGCCGACGCGGCCGGCTCGCCCACGCGCGCCACCTCCGTGCCGTCCACGTAGAGCCGGTAGGACGAATAGACCAGCGGCACGCGCAGCAGCAGGCTCTCCGGGCGGTTCTCGCCCAGGTCGAGTGTCAGGCGGTAGCTGGCGTGTCCCTCGGGCGGCAAGGCGCGTCCATCGAGTTCGACCTGCGTCCAGCTGCTCGGCAGGGTGAGGCGTGCGTCCGGCGGCGGGCTGCGTGGCTCGGCGGGCGAGAGGAAGGTCTGCCAGTGGAATTCCCAGGGGCCTTCCAGCGCGTGCGGGCCGTGGGTGTCGATGGGCAGTTCGGCGGCGTGGGACGTGGCCCCGGGCAGTGCGAGCGCGTGGGCGCACAGCAGCAGGCAGAGCGTGATGACGTGTCGGACCGATCGGGCCACGCGCATGAAAGGCATCCCTGTCGCTTGAAAGAGAGGTGTGAGCTTGCGCCCGTTATACGGCGAACCGTGTTTACGGTCCAGCGATTGCCGGCAATCGGCCCGCCGTCGCCGTGACGGGTGGGCGCCTCGCGGTGACCTTCACGTCCCGCGAATAGACGGGGTGCCGTGACGTGCTCTCGATGGCACCGTAATATGCTCCGATCGTAATATCTCGATGGCGAGGCGTGGGTTCAAGGATGAGGGAGCGGGCAGGGATGGCTAATGAGGTGAATGTCGACGAGCCCCGCGTGCGCCGGATGGAAAGCGAATGAGTCTCGGCACGCGTTTTATCTGGATCGCCATCGGCCTGGTGCTGGGGACGGCGTTTGCCATCTGGCAGGTGTTCGACCGGGTGGCCACCGGGGTGGTGGAGCAGTGGGGCACCCGGGTGGCCGAGGTGCAGGTGCGCTACGACAGCGCCCGTCTGCTCCAGCCGCTGGAACGCGAGATCGCCCTGGCGCACCAGATGGCCGATTCGCCGGTCATTCAGGATCTGGCCCGCGCCCCGGACGACGAGGCCCTCGATGCCGCGGCCAAGGCGGAGATGGAGCGCTTCCGGCGCAACTTCGGGGCGAACAACTACTTCGTCGCGCTGCTGGACAACGGCGCCTACTACTTCAACGACGCCGAGGACGAGTTCGGCGAGCAACCCCTGCGCTACCACCTGTCCCCCGAGGACCCGGACGATGCCTGGTTCTACCGGCTGGTCGAGCAGGGCCGCGATTTCCACCTGAACGTGAATCCCGACAGCGAGCTCGGCGTGATCAAGCTCTGGATCGACGTGCTGATGCGCGACCCGGCCAGCAACGAGATCCTCGGCATCGTCGGCACGGGGATGGAACTGGAGACCATGCTCGCCGAGACGGTCGCCGTCGACCAGCCCGGCATCACCACGATCTTCGTCGACCACAGCGGCGCCATCCAGCTGTACCGCGACCGCGACCTGATCGACTACGCCAGCCTGGTCAAGCCCGAGGGGCAGAAGAGCCACCTGAAGCGACTGGTCAGCGATGCCGAGAGCCGCGAGCGTGTCGGTCAGTTGCTCGATCAGGCCCAGGCGAGTGCGGGCAACGTGCACACCGCCTTCGTCACGGTCGACGGCCAGCGCCACTTGATGGGCGTGGCGTGGCTGCCGCGCATCGGCTGGTACGAGGTGACCCTGCTGGACCTCGACGTGATCATGCCGGTATCGCGGTTCGTGCCGCTGCTGATCATCGTCCTGATCGCGTTGGTGATCAGTATCCTGCTGCTGCACGTCGCCGTCCGGCGCCTGCTGTTGCAGCCCATCAGTGCGCTGGAAGCGGCCATGCAGGCGCTGAAGAACGGCCGCTACGTGCGCGGCGACCTGCCGGCGGCGAGCGGCGAGATGGCCCGCCTGGTGCGGCACTTCAGCGACATGGCCAACACCATCCAGGCGCACACCCGCGAACTCGAGGATCGGGTCGAGGCCCGCACCGCCGAACTCAATCGCCTCGCCCGGGTCGATTCGCTCACCGAACTGCCCAATCGGCGCGGCATGCAGGAGGCCCTCGACCAGGCCCGCGAGCGCGCCGAACGGGAGGGTAGGCGCCTGAGCCTGCTATGGATCGACGTCGACGAGTTCAAGCAGATCAACGACGACCGTGGCCACGACACCGGCGACGTCGCCCTGCGCCAGGTCGCCTCCTGCTTGCAAGAGGAATTGCGCGGTTACGACGTGGCCGGCCGCTGGGGCGGCGACGAGTTCCTGGTGATGCTCTATCCCTCCACCGAGGAACGGATGGCGAGCGTCGCCGAACGCCTGCGCGAGCGCGTGGCCAGCCGGGTTTCCGTCGGCGGTCAGCCGGTCACGATCAGCGTGGGCGGTTACTGCGCCGAGGGCACCGAACCGCTATCCCAGATCCTCGCCCGCGCCGATCGGGCGCTGTATCGGGCCAAGGAGGCGGGTCGCAACCGGGTGCAGATGCACACGGTCGGCGGGTAAGGCGATCGCCATTCCGTTAGCTGGTCAGCCCCAGCAGCAACGAGGCGATCGCCACCAGCCCGAGCGTGAGCCGCAGGCGAAAGAACCACTGGCGAATCCAGCCGCGTTGCCGGGCGGTACGATCAAGCAGGAACATCAGGGCAAACCCCGTCGCCAGCATCCACGTCGCCGCGACCGGTGGCATCAGCAAGGCCGGCCAGGCCCACAGCGACGGCAAGACGCTCAACCAGATGCCGACGGCACTCTGACGATTGAGCGCGACCCCCCAGTAAATCCCGCCGAGAAAACTCAGGATCAACGCCGCGTAGGCGTGCTGTACCGCAACGGCCTGCGCGGCCCAGTCCGGGTGCCACCACAACACCAGGAGCGGGAGGACGAAGGGAATCAGCCCGGCGTAACCGGCCAGCCGGGCGTGAAGGGCAACGGTCTGTTCAAGGCTTTTTGCCATGGCGGCTCCTCGCGACGTTCGAACAACGCCATGCAAGCCTAGACCGTGCTGGGCAGGTGTGGAGTGTTTGCCGATCCCGAACACGAAAAAGCCCGGCAAGCATGATGCTGCCGGGCTTTCAGTGTTGGTAGGCGCGATTGGATTCGAACCAACGACCCCCACCATGTCAAAGTCATGCCCAGTGGCGTCTAAGTGGATGATGCGAAAGGGATGACGGGGTATTAGATGCCTCACTGTGGGCGCACAGTGAGGCATTGAGAATCAAATGGATGCACGCGTTTTTTGGAACGCCTAGCGCAGCGTGTCGAGGGCGAGGTCGGCGCGGACTGGGATGTAGTGGTCGTCGGTGAGGGCCTGGCGGCCGGACTCGAGGTAGATCTCGGTGGTCTTCTTGTCGCTGTGGGTCATCAGGGATTGGATGTAGTCCTTGGCGTAGCCCTGCTGCTCGTAGATCCGCGCGCCCAGGCTGCGGATCTCGTGGAAGGACGGCTGCTCATTGGCCGGGAGGTCGTCGAACAGGCCCGTTTCCTCGCGCAGGCGTTTGAAGGTGCGCGTGAGGTGGTTGGGCGTGACCTGGCTCCAGTGCTTCTTCGCGGCCATCTGGTCGCGCTTCATCTTCGCCGGGCGGTAATGGACGATGAACGGCGAGGCGATGCCCGACGCTCGAGCCCGGCCGATGATCTCGCCCAGCTGGTCGGTCATGCGGATCCGGATGAACGCCATTTCCGAGATCTCTTCGGTCTTCTCGCGGATGAAGTAGAGGTGATCGCCGCGCTGGTCGTCGAACCGCACGTGGGCGATCTCGTTGCGCCCCTGCAGCGTCACCAGGGCGAGTTCCATGGCGATCTGGAACCACGCCGGCGCGAGCTGGTGGATAGCCCAGAACTGATCGATCTCAAGGCGATGGCGCTTGCGTCGGTTGGCCTCGATCCGCTTGGACTGGTTGCGGGGCAGGGTGGCCTCGGGCTCGTTGTCGTCGACGTAGCCGCGGGCGATCGCGAAGCGCCACAGGTCGATCAATCTCGTCCTGTGTTTGTTGTAGGAATCCGCGCTGGGCAGCTTGGCCAGCCAGTCGCCTATCTCCGTGCGCGTGAGCCCGCGGATCATCCGCTGGCCGAACTCGCGCTGATAGCGGCGGTAGTAGCCCAGGTAGTTGGAGAGCGTGCGCTGGCTCAGCGCCTGGTTGGGCAGATAGTCGGTGATGAACTCGGCGACCACCTCGCCCACGGTCTTCTCGCCGGTCTCCAGCACGCGGGCGACGAGATCCGCCTCCTTGTCCAGGATGCGGTTTAGCTTGCGCGCGGCGGCATTGGCCCGCGCCTTCTCCTGGCCAAGGGATTTCCAGCGGCCGGTTTGCGGGTTGCGGTACTGGTACGCCCGGCCGTTGAAATAGAGGTTGTCCTCGAGGTCGGCATTCTTACCGAGACGTCGCCTGCCCACGTTGGTATCCCGCAACACACCGTCGACCAGCGAATCGCCGGTCAACGCGGTGAACTCATCCAGATCCACGAACCGGTTATCCCCGATTCGCCGGGCACCCTCGATCCGGCCCTCATCGAACCACTTGCGCAGCGTGCGCGGGTCCGGGGCCGATCCCGGAGTGAATACCACCCGTCGGAACTCGGAAAGGTCCGCCAGTTTCATGGGAGCGTGGGGCGTTGGCAACGTGCGCGAGGTTCAGGCGCTCACGAATCCGACGGGCCGCCGTAGCCCTCGACACGCTCGGAGACGTGCAGGCCGTAGGTCTCCAGGATGTCGAGATCCAGCGCCACCATGTGCGCGACCCGCTTGTAATCGATGCGCCGCTCGTGGCCCTTCTCCGGCTCGATCAGCACCCCCGCCTGGACCAGCTGGCGCTTGAGGATGGAATGGGACTTCACCGGCAGCGCGTGGAACTTCTCCTTGAGGTGGTTGCTGTGCGCGATGTGATCCATCACGTGCCCGGTACGCACCAGCAGCGCGCGCCGCTCGCCATGGACGGGGTCCATGATGGTTTCGAACTTGTACGGGTGGACGAACCGGTGGGCGTCGATCTCCGAGAACAGCATCTCCAAGATCCACACCCACGGCTCGCGATCGGCCTTCGTCTCGCTGATGTGGCTGTTCATTTCCGCCACCACGTCACGCACGAAGTCGCCCTGGGTCCACTCCACGCCGGCGAACTCGGAAAGCAGCTTCCACGCCGTCAGTATTGCGGCGTAGTTGCCGGCCATGCGCACCGCGCCGGCGTCGGATTCGGGCGCCCGGCACTTTTCAAGCAGCCTTGCGTTCATCTGCTGAAAGGTCGACTGAACCTGCTCCCTCGTCAGCTTGGTGAGGAATTTCAGCCACTCGGCCACCGGGAACTGCGGCAGATCCTCGCGCATCATCGGCCCCTTCTTGCCGGATAGATCCGTGCGGACCACCTTGCCCAGCAGGCTCTTGACCGGCACGTCCTCACCGGCGAGCAGTACTGGGGCAGAGGCGACAAACTCTGTCATTTCGGAGCCACGGCGCGTCACCGTGAACTGATAGGCCTCCTGCAGCATGGCGACCGCCTTGTCGATCACGTCCTGCCGGCGGGCGGACAGCTCCTCCCAGCCGATCGGGTGCGAGGTGTGAGAGATCGACGTCAGCAGCCGGAACTCGGTATTGAGCGACTGGCCGGAGAGCATCTGCATGGCGATGGTCCGCTCGAGGCGCTTGCTCAGCACCGACTTCCCCGATGCCTTCTGCGCCTGCATGATCATGTGCGGCCAGAAGCCAAGGAACGCCTTGAGGTGGCCGCCCAGCGCCCAGACCAGCGGAATCAGCGCCGCGTTCTCCTTGAAGGTGCTCTGGTACGCATCGATCACCTGGCGTGCCTGTCCCGGCGTGCCTGACGGCAGCACCAGCGAGTGATAGGGGCACTGCTTCTCCGGCTCCGTGAAGTAGCAATCCGGCCCCTCGTTGACGATCGGCCGCCCATCCCGCCACGCCAGCCCCACGAAGTTCACCGCATGGCGCTCGCCGAGGTGCGCCGAGCGCTCGAGGATGGTCACCAGCCGCGCGAACTGCGCCGGGCGGAAGATCGGCCCGAACTTCCGCCATTGGTCGATGTTGTGCAGGTGCTCGTCCTTGAACACCTTGCGTTGCAGCTTCGCCCCGTGGCGTGGTGCCTGCACGCTCACCGAAAAGATCGTCTCCGGCTGCGAGTCGGCATCACCGCCCAGTGCGCTCTGGGCGCTGGCGATGGTCACCCGGTTGATGCCGGCGATGCGGAACCCGCAGAGGTCCTCGTAATCCATTTTCGATTCTCCTGTGTCGTCATCTTCTTCTCGTTTCGAGACCCACCGCGTGAAGTCCTCGGTCACCACGCGGAAACGCCAGTATTGAGCGAAGTCATGACTCGGCAGGTGCACCCGGGCCTTCCCGTGCTCCGGGTAGTTGTGATCGGCGGGAAAGCCCGGAATGGCCCACGGTTCTAGGTTGCGCAGCGCCACCTTCACCTTGTTGGTGTCGCCCCGCTGCAGGATGTCGTTGAGATCCTCGCCCGGCTCCCACTTCTCCCAGTTCACCAGCAGGGCGGCGATGTTGGCGGCCGTCAGCCGTTCGTAGAGCGTCCAGGCAGCATTGGCCCCCGGGCGCTGCCCGGCCAGCCGGTGACCCACCGGGAACGGCTCGTCGTTGTCCATGCAGATCGTCACCCGCTTGCCGATGAACGGCCGCACGTCCAGCGTCTTGGCGTTGGCCGTGCCCCGCAGCGCCACCGCCGACGTGTACGGCATCCCGCAGGTCTCCACCGTCATCGCATTGATCGACGACTCCACGATCACCACGTCACGCGCCTGCCGGAACGCCCGCCAGTCGATGCACCACGGCGCATCCTTCGGCCCCTGGGTATTCGTCTTCACCCCGCCGTTGAGATCCGGGTCCTCGTAGCGGGTATCCACCGACAACACCTGGTTGGTCGACGGGCAGCGCACGAAGAACGCCACCCCCGGCCCGCCGTGGCCCACCTGGCCCACGGGTCGGGAATCCGAATGCCAGTCGTTCCAGCCGATCGTCCCGGCGCGCAGGGCGCGGTCGATCGCCGGCTCCTCGATGCCCCGGCCGCCCAGGTACCGCACGATATGCTCGCGCCCGCCCTTGCAGCGGTCCGCGATCCACTCCTCCTTCGTCTTCGGCTTGGCCGGGCCATTGCCGCGCGGGATCGGGTCGCGCTCCAGCCCGTACTCGTCGTGCAGCCAGTTCATGGCCTGGTGGAAATCCACCTGGCGGACGTACTGCACCAGCTTGATCGCATCGCCCGCCTCGTCGGTGGAGTGGTCCTTGAACAGCATCACGCCATCGCGCCGGAACACCGACAGGCTCGGGTGCTTGTCCTTGTGCGCCGGGGACTTGTAGTTCCCCTGGCCCTTGGGGCGCTCCAGCCCCAGACGGGTGGCCAGTTCGTGGAGGTCGACGCGGTCCTTGATCTGTTCTGCGGTTGCCATGGCAAGCCTTCTTGTCGTGTAGGTCGGTGGTTCGGGTGTAAATCGCCGGCTATCTCTGGGTCACGCTGCCTCGGTGACCCGCCGGCTTTCGGTGATCGGCTGGCGTTTCTCGTGCAGGAAATTGGCCTCGACGATGGCGCGGGCCAGCGGTGGGCAGACGCTGTTGCCGATCAGCCGCACCTGGACGTATTTCGGGACCGGCTTTCCGTTGGCGCGGTCGAACCGGTAGGAGGCCGGGAAGCCCTGCGCCATCGCCAGTTCGTGCGGCTGGAGCATGCGCATGCCGATGTCGGTGATGACGTACTGCTCGCCGTCGATCTTCACCGTGACCAGTTGGAGCCTGTCCTTTGTCGTGATGGTCGGTGCCGGTGTGCGCAGGTCGCGGCCGGTCTCGCCGGATCCGCTCCCGTAGTAGGGCGCGAGGAACGCGGCGACCTTGTCGGCCCGGCCAATGTCGCCGCCGGCCGGCGACAGCTTTGCCGCCACCGGTGCGTTGTGGTCCGTGGCCGTGATGGTCGGCAGCGGCTTGCGCAGGTCGTCGCCGACCACGCCGGTGTAGTGCTTGGCGAGGAAGGCTGAGACGACGCCGATCGGCGCACAGCCGCCCGGGTTCACGCCGGGCCGGGTGACGTTGGCGTTCGCCGTGATGGTGTGCATCGGCTCGTCAACGCGGTGGCCGACGGCTCCGCTCCGGAACTTGGTGATGTGCGGCGCGACCACCGTAAAGCTGCCGCCCTTCGGCCAGGCAGTGACCGTGCGCAGCGGTTCGTCTACCGGGTGGACGCTGTCGCCGCCGTTGCCGTAGTTGGCGATCGGCACGATGAACGGGTCGCCGCTCTCGATGACGTAGCGCATCACGCCCTTGGCAATCCGGCGCAGGGTGTTGTCGGCCAGTTCCCGCGGCCGGTCGAAGATGGACGGGCAGGGGATCGACCAGTCGATGCACTCGGCGGCGGTGCGGTGCGGCTTCATCCGGCCGGCGCGCACGGGCTTCGAGTCCGGAGCGCCGTGGGTCGGCTTGGGCCAGACGATCGGCAGGCCGTCGCGCCGGGCGACCAGGAACAGGCGCCGGCGGATCGTCGGGGTGCCGTAGTCGCTCGCCCGCAGGATGCGCCAGTCGACTTGGTAGCCGTGGCGCTTGAGCGTGCGGACGAAGGACCGGAACGTCTGCCCCTTGCGCTCCGGATCCGGCATGACCTTGCCGTCCCGCTTGATCAACGGGCCCCAGTCGAGAAACTCCTCGACGTTTTCGAGCGCGATCATCCGCGGCTTGACCTTGGCGGCCCAGCGAGCGGCTACCCAGGCGAGACCGCGCACGCTCTTGGAGACCGGACGGCCGCCCTTGGCCTTGCTGTGGTGACGGCAGTCCGGCGAGAACCAGGCGAGGCCGACCGGCATGCCGTGGGTGGCCTGCTCGGGGTCGATGTCCCACACGTCGGCGACGGCATGCTCGCTGCTGGCGTGGTTCTCGGTGTGCACGGAGATCGCCGCTTCGTCGTGGTTGATGGCGAGATCCACCGGGCGACCGAGCGCTTGCTCGATGCCCTCGCTCGCGCCACCGCCGCCGGCGAAGTTGTCGACGACCAGCTCGTGGCCGAACAGGTCGAGGTTAGGGGGCATCTTGCTCATGCCGTCACCCCGTCACTCATCGGGAAAACCTCGTCCGCGTGGCGGCGCATGATCTCGGCCTCGGCCGGGGTGCGGGCGGTGTGGCGGACGCTGGCGTTGGTGTCCCAGTCGACCGGGCAGCCACCATCGACGCCTCGCCTGGCGAGGATCTTGTCCTCGGTTTCCCCCTCGGGGACTTCCATGGCCACTGCCTTGGTGCAGGTCACGGAGATCTCTACCCATTTCGTTTTCATGCATCACCTCCGGTGATTTCGGCGCCCTGGAACACGGCCGCGGGCGCATCCGGCCACTCCTTGCGGATCACATCGAACTCGCCGAGCAGCCAGCAGCGGAGAAACGAGTCCGGCTCGTCGGTCAGGGGAGCGCTGGCGTACTCCATCGCCGCGATCGCGGCCGATCGGCGTCGATTCGAGTACTTGAGATGCCAGTCGCATGCCCTCCCTTCGGCGGCGCGAGCGGCGTAGTCCTCCACCCGCTCGCACACCTGATCGAGCGTCAGCCTGCCGTGCGGGTCGCCGATCGCCGCGCGGATATTGGCCAGGGCGTAGAGCTGCGGGATGTCGGTGCAGTCGGCGCGGACATATTCGACTGCCTCCGGACCGCGGCTAATCGTCGGCCGTGCGCCGACGGCCCAGTCGTGAGTGAGCCACAAGCGCGGCGGCATTTGAGTGTCGTGTTCAGTCGTCATGCTCTACCTCCATCGCATCAATCTCCCGCTGCTGCGCCGAGCACAGGGCGTTGAGTTCCTCGATTCGCTTGGCCATCCAGTAGACGACGTTGTTGTCATGCGGATAGCCGTAGGCCTTGCCGACCCGCTTGCCCGTCTTGATCGAGTAGACCTCGACCATCACCGCCTCGCGGCTGTCGCCGCCGTCGATCGTCTCGACTTGCACGTGGTGTCCGTTGGTCATACCAAACGCCCCCTAGTCCCGCGCTTCTCGTTGATCGCCATCTTGGAGCGGATCTCCTCGGCAAGATTGACGCCCTCCGACTTGGCCAGATCAGCAACCCGCAGAACGATGTCTTCCAGCTCGCTACCGAATTCGGCAGAAGGAGCTTCGCCCCGACACTCGTTCACTGCCTCGCCAACCTCTGATCCGATCAGGGCAAGCGCCTCAAGCGCGGTCTTGTTGTGCCACCCCATGCGCTCGACCCAGTCGTGCTGGCTGCTGGCGATCGCGTTGATACCCATGTCTTCGGTGTTCACCGTGCTGCTGTCGATTCGCTCGTTCGGACGCTCTTTCATGCCACCACCTCCCGGCTCTCTGCCATCTCGCGGATCACCTCCATGCTTTGGGTCACGCCGGTGACCAGCCGCGCGCAGTGGCGGGCATCGTCGAGGGCGCTGTGCTTGGTGGCGGGGTCCTGCTTGGGCAGGACGATGCCGAATTGGTCGGCCAGTTCGGTGCAGTAGGTGCGGGCATCGCGCACGCCGCGGTAGGGGATGGGCATGGGCAGGCCGACGCGTTCGGACAGGCCCTGGATGATGCGCAGGTCGTACTCCGCGCCCCAGGCCCACCAGCGGATGGACTTGTCGTTGAGCAGCTCGGGCATGGGCCGCCCGAGCGTTAGCTCGAGGAAGCCGGAGAGCTGCACCAGGGAGATCAGCGGGCCGGACTTCTCGCCGGGCAGGCAGTCGTTGCCGCCCTTGATGCCGCGCTCTTCCCAGAAGGCCAGCGTGTCGGAGTCGACCGACCCGCAGTTGGTGGCCGTGGCGAAGGGGATGGCGCGCTGGAAGCTGGCCACCACGCAGTCATCGGCGGGGCGGCTGCGATCGAAGGCGACGACGCCGATCTCGATCATGGCCGGCAGCTGGTCGCGGGAGACGCTGAGCGCCTCCAGATCAATGCTCAGTTCAAGCATGGGTGGTTCCTCGTTTGGTGGTTGTGGTGGCGCGGCGGCGTCTGGCCGGCAGGCGGTAGCGCATGGGCTGGCCGGCGCCGATCAGCTTTCCCTTGCGGCGCAGGTCGGCCAGGGCGCTGGCCAGCTGCCCGGCGGTGAGGTCCGGGGCCAGGTAGTCGTCCAGCTCGTCCTTGGTCGCGCCGTTGGGGAAGGCGGGCATGGCGTTCATCACCAGGGCGTTGCGGAAATCAGGACGCATTGCCCACCCCCTGGTCGTGCAGCCAGACCACGCCGGCGGGCGTGATCATCGGGCGCTGGTAGTAGCCGCGTTTGCCCGTGCCCGGATGATTGAAAGAACTGTTGCGCACGGACATCAGCCCCTGCTCGATGTACGGCTTTTTCGGTTTGGTGCCGCGCTTCTCGATCAGGCCGAGGCGTCGCAGCTCGCGGAACAGTTCGAGCTTGCCGATGCCGAGCATCGCGGCGGCCGTCTCGACCGTGTAGTGGTCCGGCAAATACGGGCTGCGGTAGTCCTGCCCGGCGGTTCGTTGGGGATGCATCTCGTCCTCCTGGCCCCGGCGCGGGGCCTCGAATCGATGTCGAAAAAGGGAAGCCCGTCAGGCGGTGGGCTGGTTGTTGCCGGGCGGCCGGTAGACCAGGTGGCGGTGCTGTCGCGGCACCGTCGTGCCCGGCCGGCGTTGGTAGAAGGCGGCCAGTCGGCGGTTGTTCTTCTCCACCAGCTGCGCCTCGCGCTCGAGGTCGTCGCTGGGGCGGTAGGTGGCGCGCAGGTGCGTGGCGTTACGCATGGCTTTCCTCCTTGGTCTCGATCCAGCCGTCCAGAAGATTCCAGGTGGCGGCCGGATTGCCGGCCTGGTCGACGATGCGCAGCTGTGATGCCGCGTTGATCTGATCAACCAGCTGGCGAATTTCCGCCTCCTGCCCAGCCGGGAAACGCATCAGGTCGTCCCAGTCGATGCCGTTGATGGAGATCTGCAACCGGCGGAGGTTGATGGCGTCGCGTCCCATCGGGGTGACGGCGTAGATGTAGCCGCCGACCCAGCTGCGCTTGTGGCGGGACATCAACCCCATCTCCACCAGCGCCTCGCAGTCGGCGAAGCTGTCGCTGCCCCGGTCGGTGACGTAGTGATTGCGGTATCCCTCTCGGCCGTCGGTCACGCCGAGCGCGTGCCGGAGGATCTGGTCCTGTCTCTCGGTGATGGTCTGCATGGGGCCTCCCTCAGTCCGCTTTGAGGCACTCGGCCTCGTCGTCGAGTGCTTGCAGGTAGTCGGTTGTCAGCTGGCCGCGCAGGACGACCACGGCGGCGACGGGCATGCCGTCCTCGAGGAGCACGCAGGCGGCGCGGTCGTCGCCGGCTTTCTCCATGGCGGCGTGTAGCTGGTCGGGGTCGACGTTGAAGCGCACCGGCTTGCCCGGTTCGCGCTCCTTGTAGGCGTCGTGTGGTTGCTTGGTCATCGGGGCTCTCCTCAGTGCAGCGCGGCGAGTTCGCCGGCGATCTGTTCCTTGTCCGGTTGCACGTAAATGGCGGTGCTGTTGGCCGATCGATGGCCCAGCACGCTGCCGACGATGCCGAGCGGGTTGGCCGAGGTGCTCTGTTCCATCACGCGCTTGGCCAGCGTGTGGCGCAGCCAGTGCGGGGTGATGTCCTTGGCGCAGTCGATCTCTGCCTCGCGGGCCCACTGCTTGATGCGAGCCTCGACGGAGCGCACGGAGAGGCCCGGGCCCTTGCGGCCGAACAGCAGCGGGGCGTCCGGATCGTTCGGCTGTCTGGCGGCATGGCGGACGCTGAGCAGCCCTCGCAGTGCCTCGTGCGCCCGGCGGTTGAGCGGCACGCTGTGCTCCAGCCGGCGCTTCTGGATCTCGGGGCGCAGCGTCAGGCGGCCGGTGGCCAGTGCCTGGCGGGCGTCGTTGACGGTCAGGCCGCAGGCCGCGCCCACGCGGATGCCGGTGGCCAGCATCAGGCGGAACAGGTGGTAGTCGCGGCGGGCGAACGGGCAGTCGACCCGGCCGATCGCGCCCATCAGGCGCTTCTCTTCGCCGCGGGTCAGGTACTTGTCGAAAACGGTGGTTTGCATGGCTTGTGCCTCCGGGCTTATGCCTTGGTCAGTGCAGGTGCAGCGCGGCGTGGCGCGCTTCGAAGAACCGCAGCCGGACGGCCCCGCATTTGGGGTCGGTGCCCATGCGGCAGATCGCGGTGTCGATGTCGAGCAGGGAGACGGGCACGCCGGGCAGCAGGGCGACCTGCTCGGTGCCGGTGCAACGCTCGATGCTCAGGTGGTACTCGCGGGTGCCGTTGTCCAGCCGATCGCAGAACAGCGTCATCAGGACGTGGCGGCCGAGAGTCACGGCCCGCCCCGGCTGAATCCACAGGTCGATATGCGGCCAGTGGCAGCGGGCCAGTTCGGGGTCGATCGGGCGGATGGCTTGCATGGGTCAGCCCCCCACGACCGGCGCGGTGTGCGGGTCGTCCTCGATCTGCTCGAGCAGGCTGTAGAGCACGGCGGCGCGCTGGAAGTCCTCGTCGATCTCGCGGCGGATGTCGACCAGTCGTTGGCGAACGACGCGCGGGGCATCCAGGGCGGCCTTGATTGCCTGGGCCGTCTCGCCGATGTCGGCGGTCCAGTCGGCGTAGGCGTTGAGGATCTCGATGTCCGAGCAGGGCAGGGTCGACGGGATCGGGATGCAGACATGACCGAGGACGCGCGCCTCTGCCTTGAGAATGCGAAAGTCCTGTGCCTGCAGTTGAGCCCGGATGGACTCGTTGACGGCCAGATGATGGCTGTCGAGAGCCGGGTTGACCTTGTTGCACCAGACGGTGGCGCCAGGTCCTTCGCCAATGTCCTCGGCGAGTGCCCGGGCACCGCGGCGGTCGCCGTTGCGGTACTCGTGGACCACTAGCCACTTGGCCCTGTCGACTTCTGGGTACGCGAAATTGGGCATGCGTGAACCTCCTGTATCTCCTCACGGAGACGTCACGGAGGCCGCTGGCTATCCTTGCCACGAATCGTTAGGATTCGCCGCGAGGTAAAAAGGTGACCAAGCCAACAACCTCATCCGAACCCTTGGGGACCCCCATCCCCTCGGGTTCACCTGTTACTTCAAGCGGTGTCGCGAACCCCCTGCGACGCCGCTCGTCCCTTCTCGATCAGCATCAGAATGTGCTGGTTCCGGCTGCGGTGTTCCCGCCGTGCCTCTTCCTCAATCTGTTTCCGAAGACCGACTGGCATGCGCACGGAGAAGTGCGAGCTGGACTCCGTCTGCGTGCTATTCTTCGTGGTTGTGTTCATATATCACCAAAGATGTTCGTTTGTGTGCACGGTTCCGAGTATATGCACGCATCTGAGCATGTCAAGCGCGGAGTGCGCATGTCTGAGCAAATGACATTCATCGATCGGCTTACCCGCGTTGCCGACGGGCGGAAGCTCTACCCCTGGCTGATGGAGATGGGGTTGTCGTCGGCGACTGTCGCTCGGATGCGGAAGAACAAGATCCCGGGGCCAGAGCACCTGACGGTGATCTGCCGGGCGGAGAACGTCAGCCTGTCGTGGCTTCTTGAAGGCAAGGGAGTGCCTTACATGGTCGCGAGATTCGACGACGACGAGTCGCTCGCCGGGTATATCGAGGCTCACCTCGACGAGAACTGGGAGCAGATCTACCCGTTATCGGACGCCCGTGGTTTGCGGGCGGTGGTGATGGTCCAGCCCGGCTATGTCCAGCTGAGCGACAAGAAAGGCACGCCGTTTACCGCGATCGAGGTGGCGGCCGGCCCGGTCGGCGACCGCACCATGGAGGCCGTGAAGGCCTGGTGCCTGGAAACGAACGGGCAGTGCCACCCGAACACGCTCACGCGCACGGAACTCGCCGACGTGATCTCGGGGCAGGTCGGGACGTGGCAGCTCCTCGAGCGGCCCAATCCGATCCTGAAGAAAACCGACCCAGGCCATGTCGCCGAGCTGCGCAGCGCTTACTCCACGGCCGACGACCCGCTCACCGTGCAGGACGTCGCCGACATGATGCGCGTGCTCTCCCCGGAGCTGCAGGAGCGGGTCAAGGCCTACGTCGAGGGCATAACCGACGCGGTGGATTCAGTCACCGGTGACGAACGGAGCGGGAAATGAGGCGGGATTGGGACACGATCCGGGAGATTCTGCTGGCCGTGGAAGGTCTGGACGGAACAAAGCCGCTCACCCTCGAGGACTTCGAGGAGGAGCGGCAGCCGGAAATTTCCTATCACGTGACGCTGCTCGAGGAGGCTGGGCTGGTGTTATCCAACTCGGCCCCGTCACTCAGGACGACGAGGACAACTCCGTTTTTTGTTCGACGGCTGACGTGGGACGGCCACGAGCTGCTCGACCAGATCCGTGACGATTCGGTGTGGAGACAAACCCGCCAGACGATCATGGAGAAGGGCGGCGGCATGGCGCTCAACGTCGTCTCGTCGCTGGCCACCCATATCATCAAGAACCAGATCGGGATCTAGTCCCACCAACGAAAGGAGTCGAACCAATGGGCACCACCTTCTATTTCGAGGAAGACCTGCCGAACGTGGATACCCACGTGAAGCGCGGAGACGGTGCGAAGAACACCGTGGAGGTGTTCGTCTCGCGGTTTTCCGGGGCGCACGAGATCTACCTGCGCCACACCGATCCAGACGGAAACACTGCCGAGTCGATTCTCTCGCCGGAGAAGGCCAGGAATCTCTTCCAGGGGCTCGATAGCGCCATGACCTACCTGGGTTACCACCAGTAACGCGCCGCGTCGGGGCATAGGGCATGCACGTCATCATCCTGCTGCTGGAGTTCCTCGCCGTGTGGGCTGTGGCCGGGTGGGTCATCCGCCGGTGGACCGATAGCTGGGTCGTCGCGATCGGTGGTGGCTTCATTGCCATGCTGATCGGCGGCGCGATTCTGGCCGCCGTGATCAACGCCACCTCCAAGGGCGAGAGCGACGATCCGGCCTGCCGGCAGGATCTGCGCTGCTGGGCCGAGGAATACCAGGCCAAGGCCGAGCGCGCCTGTCGCCCGGAGATCGAGGATCTCGCGCCGATCGATGTGCGCTGGGACGACGAGTTCCTGCTCGACGAGTTCAGCAAGTTCAAGTGGGCCGACGAGGCGGCCGGGACGGTGATGTACTTCGGCGACCGGGTGCAGTTCCAGAACGCGCAGGGCGCGTGGGTGCGACAGCGGTACTCGTGCACCTACGATCCGGCCACGGAGACGGTGCAGCGCGTGCGCGCCGAGCCGGGGCGCATCCCTTCCTCCTGACCTCACTCCTCGTCCTCGTCGTCCGGCGGGGTCGAGTCGTCATCATCCAGCCGCCGGCAGAGCGCCTCGCGAATAGCGAGCAGGGCGGTGACCAGCCAGTCCGGCCGGGTAAGTTCGACCGAGAATCGGAAATCCAGGCGCATCGGGCTCTCCCGTGACGTGTGTTCACCTCGAGGATCACCCGGGATCTGGCCTTCGTCACGCGCCGGCGGGTTACTTAAGCGCTGAGTGACCCGGAGCCACTGGCTTTGCGGCTGGTTCCGGGCCGTCCTGTCGCGCATGGAGTTGATCGTCAGAGCGGCCCCGGTCTCTCCCGGGCGTTTCCAGAGGTGGGCGTGAATGCGGGTGGTCGTCATGGCTTGGCTCCATCGGTTGCGTCCGAATCAGTCTCGCCATGATTCCCCGAGGCACGTGCACCATGCCTCTGGTGGTTTTTCCACGCCCACAGAAAAGGCCGCCACCATGCGGTGTGCGGCCTTTCTCACGTCTCGGCGTTGGTGAAGTTGGCGACCCGGCTGCCGGCAGCCTGCCGCTACGCTCCCAGCAGGTACTGCCCGGCGATCGCCACGATGGCCACGGTCACCACGTCACCGCCTCGATGCCGGCCCGGTCGTCGTTGGCCAGGGCGGTGCGCACCGCGTCCTTCTTGCTCCAGCTGTGCGCCAGCCACTGCTTCTTGAAGGCCTTGGCCGCGTCGGTCAGGTCGATCATCTGCTGGGGCGTGAGGGAATAGACCACGTTCGACTGCGCCCGCAGCTGCAACACCGCCCCCGTCTCGCCGGCATCCCGCAGATCCCGCGCCTCGATGGCCAGGCCAAGCAGGTTGGGCTCGTCGCCCGGGCGGGTCTGCACGACGTCGGACGTGCCGTTCGGCATGGTGTGGGTCATCCCGCCGGTGAGTTCGGCCTGCAGGGCCTGTTCGATTGTGTCGATCTTGTCCGCCGCCAGATCGGTGATCGGCTTAGGCGGTGGTGAATCCAGCGCCTCGGTGGGCGGCTCGATGCCGAGCTCGCTGATCTCGTGGCGCGAGCCGTCGGCCAGCCAATATTCCGTGCCGCGGTAGTCGGGCACCAGTGACCATTCCCCGTTGGAGTAGACCGCCGCCTCGTTCGTGCCTGCTGTCGGTGGCGATTGGTCCGTCGCGTGCGCCGGAATGAGATAGCTGCCCTCGTTCATCGGGTCCGGGTCGGCCGTGCCTTGGCCGACGAGTTCACCGGTTTTCGGGTGCAGGTGAAAAATATCCATGGTTGGCCTCGTTAGTATTTGATGCAGTAGAGGAGTGCGATGTTGCGTGGGCGGTTATCGTTTGGAGTTACGTCTGTTGTTTCAGTGTTTCCGTCATCAATCGTTTTCCCATTTATTGTGAGTGTGTTCGTGACAGGTGTGCCGGTTTGCAACTGCACCTCGTAAACGCTATTCGCGAAGGTGATTGAGCCGGCATATGCCCCCTGCTGGGTGCCGAACCCCCTCCCAGAATCAATTCCTTTACCGTCATCCCAGCCGCGTACGAACTCACCCCTCAGGTCGGGCAACGTGAACGTGGTCGATCCATCGCCGGGACCGAACTGACCTGCTTCTTTCACCCCTTCGGAAGCGGCCAAGTTCCCGCTGGATTGAGCAAAGGACCACAACGCTGCATAAGACGTCCGGCTTATTTCCGCACCATTCGCCTTAATCCACCCGGTCGGCGCGGTGCTCGCGGTGAAACCCATTACCGAGCCAGCCGGCGACAGCTCTACCCCGCGCAGATTGAGTGCCTCGAGAAGTTGGCCGAGGTCGTTGTCGCTCGGCGTAAGCCCGGCCTCGGTGATGACCTTCCGCAACTCCTCGCCGACCTTGTAGAACCAGAACGGCCCCGGGGTGGTGGCCTCGTTGACGCCCGGCGTGGCGGATTGGGGGTAGCCGTTGCTCGGGCTGCTAGGTTTTGGTGGCGGCGAGCCGGCGGCGTTTGCCAGGTAGTTGCGCGTCTCCATGAGAGATCCTCCGCTTAGGTGTATTCGAACAGCGCGACGGTGTGCGCTGGCTTGAGTCGGTTGATGACGCACTCGATCCGGGTGGTCGGTGCGGCCTCGCCGAGTGATTCGTCGACCGACGAGTCGGCGTTGAACTGGTCGATCGGTGGGGTGGGTGCGCGGATCGTCCAGGCGTGGGCCCAGTCTTCGCCGTAGATCGGCGCGTCGACGGTCGCCTCGACGGTGTGCGGGTCGTACTCGAGGATCTCGGCGTCGGGGAAGCCCAGCCGCCCGGCCACACCGATGAAGTAGCGGCGGCTCTGGCCGCCGGTGTTGGTCAGGCGGGCGAGCAGATCCTCGCGTCGCTGGGTGATCGTCGCGCCCAGACCGGAGCAGCTGTCCGGCATGCCGGCCCAGCGCTCCCAGTCCTCGAGCATTTCCACCACCGTGCGCGGGTCGAGTTCGTCGAGCAGGGCGATGGCCCGCCCGTCGAGGCGCGCGGGCTCCTGGGCGATGGCGGCGAGCAGCTGCTCGGCGGTGGTGCCCGGCTCACGCAGGGCATCCCACAGCGCCCCGCGCGGGAGCAGGGCGAGCAGCTGGGCGTGGTAGTCGGCGGCGCTACGCATTACGGGATCGCCTGCCAGGTGATGGCGCCCAGCGTGGCCAGCTCACCGGGGTTGAGGGTGATGTCACTGGTCGGGCTGACCAGGACGTGGTCCGTCTCGCCGGTGGCGGTGCTGATGGCCTCGCGGATGTGGCTGATCAGGATGGTGCCCGCGCCGTTGCCGTCCTCCACGTTCGCCTCGCGGCGGAACAGGTCGGCGAGCTCCGCCTCGACGGCCGCCTGGGTGGCGCTGTCGTTGGGTGCGAGCTGGATGGTCATGTCCTGCGCGGCCTCGGTGGGCGCGTAGGCGGTCACGTCCGCGGTGACGGGGCGGAGATCGTCGAGGTAGTCCTGCACGGCCTGCACCTCGGCGGCGTCCGGGATGATCGCGGCATCGTCATCGCGGGTGAAATACACCCCGACCGTGCCAATGCCGTTCCACCGCGGCATCACCCAGACCCGTGTCACGCCTTCGACCTCGAGGGCCCACTGTTCGTAGTCGGACACCGCGCCGCCCTGCGGCGGTTGTTGCACGCGCTTTCTCAGGCGATCGCGCAGGTCGTCGTCGCTCTCCTCGTCGGCCCCGCCGGTCAGCCCGCCGCTGGCCACCGTGGCGCTGGACTGCACGCCGCTGATCGGGGAGGTCAGTTGCAGCGAGACGCCGGCGACGGCGCTGGTGTCCTGTCCGCCGGCGCTCGCGGTGACGGCCGCCGTGGCCGTGCCGCCGCTGATGGTGGCTTCGGCGTCGGTGGCGTACTCGATGCCATCGCTGCGTTGCAGGGTGGTGCCGGCCGGGATGATCGCGCCGTCGCTGCCGCTGAACTCCACGTTGCCGGTGGCCGCGGCGGCCGGGTTGCGATCAATGCCCCACCAGCTGGCATGGCGCTCGAGGATCTCGGCCTCGGCGGTGCTCGGGACGATCTGTCGGCTCAGCCAGTCGAGGTAGCCGTACAGGCCGTGCATCTCGCCGGCGACGGAGCGGCCGAGTGCACCGAGTACCGATCGCCGCAGACGGGGTTCGGTTCCCGGCAGACGGGATTCGACGTCCGCTCGGTTCCGCTCGATCAGGGTGGGGAGAGAGGGGCGGGCGAAGGGCATCAGGTGGTCTCCGTGGAGTAGGTGAAGACGTCATCAAACGGGCTGCCGTCGGGCAGGGTGATGCGGACGGTCAGTTGCAGCACGCCACGGCGGACCCACTCGGCCTGGGCGCGTACGGCGGTGGCCACGCCGTCTTCGACCAGCCACGCCAGCGCTTCTTCGGCGTATTCGCGGGCGCGGGTGGCGTTCTCGGCGGTCTGCTTGGCCCGCTTGAGCAGCCACAGGCGCGAGCCCTGCCGGTCGTTTTGCCGGTCGAGGTAGCTGTCCTGCCAGGAGCCGCGCCGATCGTCGGTGCCGTCGGGCAGGGCGTCGTCCTCGGCCGCCCGGCGGTCGGTGAACAGGCTCACCAGCACCGCGCTGCGCAGGCCGTCCTCGGTCGCGAGATCCGCGTCCTGCTGGATCACGTCGAAGTCGCGCCCTTCGCTGCCGAATGTGAGTGCCAGGTCGGTCATCGCTACATGCTCTGGTTCGGGCTACTGGTGGAGCCGCCGTCGTTCTCGTCGTGGTCGTGGCCGTTGTAGACCTCGCGCACGTGGTTGAGCGTGGTGCCGGTGGTGGCGTAGCGGTCGGTAATGTCGCCTTTCACCTTGAGATTGCCGTCGATGGTCACCTCGCTGGTGATGAGCGTCGTCGGGGCGGTAGCCTCGAGGTGGTCAACGGCGGTCACCTTCACCTTGTCGCGCATCAGGTGGACCTTGTTGCCCCGGTCGTCGTAGAGGGCCACCTCGCCCGGCGCGAGATTCGTCAGGCGGTAGCGCCGATCGGCGACGGTCACGGCCACGGTGTGGGAGCGGTCGCCGCCCAACGCGGCCAGCAGCGCCTCGGCGCCGGGGTGCGGGTGCGCGGTCAGGCCGTAGGCCTCGAAGTGCTCCACGCCGCTCATCAGCTCGCCGGCCAGCCCCTCGACCTGCAACGACTGCATCAGCGTGCCCGGGTCGATCAGCCGCACCACGCCACGGGTGAACAGCACGCGCAGCCGCCGGCGCAGCGGGGCCATGAGCCGGTTGGTGCCGCGCACGCTCACGAGTCGGCCCCCTGCGTCCAGATCATGGTGTCCTCGCTCTCGCCCTCGTCGTCTTCCGGCAGCGGCACGAGGTCGAAGGCCTCCGCCGGCATCACGGCCAGCTTGCTTCGCTGGCCCTGCTCGTCCTGTTTGAACGTCACCGACGAGATCAGCCGGTCGGCATTGATGCCCAGCCACTCGTCGCGCACCGGCACCAGCGCATTGGGCGACCACGGCCCGGAATCGTTTTGCCACCCGGTGACGGTGTAGGTGGCCTGCTGCGATCGCCCCCAGGCCACGTTGCGCTGCCACTGGGCGCGCCGTTGGCAGTCGGCCGTGTCGGCCGGGCCGTCGGCGATCATCGAGGTAGGGCGGAAGCGGGCGACGCGGTCGTCCGTTGCCTCGCCGCGGGCATGTGCCGCGGCGTCCCCGTTGAAGGTGTCGCTGCCGTTGCCCTGGGCGAGCACGGTGTAGCGGGAGAAGCGGTCGCGCATGCTGGCCTTGCCGGCCGCCGCGCGGATGGTCTCCCCGAGCACCAGCGCCGGGCCAACGCGCGCACCACCGGCGCGGATGATCACCAGGTTGCCGTCGGCATCGGAGACAAAGCGCACCGCGCGGATGCGGGCGAGGCGTTCGAGGAATTCCCAGATCGTCTGTTCCGGCTCGAGGCGCTCCTTGCGGAACGGACCGCCCACGTCCGTGGCGCCCGTCACCGAAATGCCGAAGCGCCCGGCGAGATCCCGCGCGATCTGCAACAGCGTCTGTCCGGTCCATTCCAGGCCCTTGCCGCCTTCTCCCACCAGCGAGCAGTCGACCAGGTCGCCGGCCTTGCTCCGGCCGCTGATGGTCACGCCGTGGCTGCTGCCGTCGTAGCTGGGTTCCACGTCGTCGATGTAGCCGGTGATGATGGCCTGCTCGTTGAGCAGCACGCGGCACGGTGCCCCGGCGCGGATCGGGCGGCGCGTCTCCGAGCCCGGCCACTTCTCCGTGAGCGAGACCTCGAACGTATGCGCCACGGTCTCCAGCGAGCGGGTCACCGTCACCGTCTTCCAGCCGCCGTAGCGGCGGCCGTCGACCTGCAGGCGGATCTCGTCAGGCATCGAGCACCTCCAGCGGCTGGCCACCGACGATAAAGCCGGGGTGGTGAATGCCGTTGCGCGCCACGATCTCCGTCTCGCGGGTGGCATCGCCGTAGATCTGGTGCGCCAACGCCAGCGCCGGGGTGGTGCTGCGCGGCTGGACGCGCTTCAATCTCGGCACCCGGGCACCGCGCACGCGCAGATCCTCGGCCACGGTGGCGCGCAGGGTCGCCAGCGACTGGTAGACCGTGTCGTCTATCGGATCGCCGTTGACCGGGTCAGTCGCTTCCTGCTGATCGTCGATCTCGTCGAGGATGGTGGTGGCGGTGCGGGTGGCATCCGCGCGGGAGGCATAGTCCGCCTGGGCGGCCTGCTTCGCCGCCCCCACCAGCGCCGCCCGGCGCGTCAGGGTATGCACCGCCGCCACGTTGCGCGCCTGCCGGCGGCGGTTGGTGGTGGTCGTGGGCACGCTGGGCGCATCGTCACCGGCGGAGAACAGGCGCTGGAACTGGCGCACGGCATTCAGCGCAGTGGTGGCCGACGGGTAGCCCAGCACCTCGTCGAGCAGGTAGGCGGCCATGGCGGCCGGGTCATCGACCAGCCCGGCGATCGCGGTGGCGTGCTGGGTGATCTCGCTCAACACCCGGCTGGTCTCCGTCTGCACGGCTTGCACGAAATACTGCGGCTGGCCATCCACGGAGAACGTCCGGGCGAAATCCTGCGTGGCCGCCTCGGCCAGCGCATCGGCGCGGGCGTTCACCTGCTCGCCGGTGGCCGGGCTCTCGCCGGGGTACTCCGCCTGGCCCGCCTCGATGAACTCGATGGTGAAGGTGGCCATGCCACCCTCGCGGGTGGTTTCGCGCACCTGGTAGTCGCGCCCCGTGCAGCGCACCTGGCCGCGATACGGGTGGATCAGCGTGCCGGCACCCGCCTCGAGCGCGTCGATCAGCCGGTCGCGCGCCGCCATGTAGTCCGCCCCCAGGACGAACGCCTCCACCGAGAAGCGCCGCGCCTTGCGGCCCAGATCCTCGGCGTAGGGTTCGTCCCGGTTCGGGTACTCGTGCAGCGCCACCCGACGGCCGCCACTCCCGGAAACCGACCGGGTGGCGAACGGCACGCCCGCGAACGACGCCTGTTGCAGCTGCTCTCGCCAGCTCATCCACCCCTCCAAACGCAAAAAAGCCGCCACCCTGGCGCCCGGAGTCGGGGCAGGGTGGCGGCTTTTCGCTGGTGCGTTACGCCTAAATCGTTGTTATCGCGGAGTATAGCACCCTAGCTGATCGCGCAAAGAATGGCGTGGTTGGCTTGATCGACCGGCCGAATAAGGGCGTTCAGGTGGTCCCCTGTCATCCCTTCGATCGTCCCATCCCCGGCGGCGTCAGCCAAGTGGCGGAGCGCCTCCAGGTACACACCCTGTTGCAGCGCCAGTTGCATCGGGTCTTCGGCCTGGGTGGCCTCTGCCTGCCCCGGCTTTTTCATTTCAACGACAGCCATTACCGCAACCTCACCATGGTTTTTCTTTGCGCTCTATTGTCGAGGGCTTTTTGCAGTCTCTGCGCCCAGCTTTTGTATGGGATGCGGCCTATCCCTTTGATCGGCACCTCCTTGTTCATTTCAGGCAAGACCATGCTGTTCAACCAGACCATAAAGCGATACGACCGCGGTGTTTTGGGCCAATGAACGAAACTGCTCACGGTCGACTCGTCCATCATCTGCCCGTCGTAGCTGCGGCAGCGGGCCCAAAGCGGAGGGTGGGTGGCGAAGAACACGTCAGCGGAGAATTGCAGCGCCCGTGCCACGTCCTGAATGAAAAACCACGGTTTGCCATCCGGCGCAGTGAGCACGCGCACTTTGCAGCCCTCGAACTCGAAGGTCTTCGGCTTGATTGCTTGCATCACTGCACCCCCTGCGCCTGCTGGATAAGTCGCTTGGTCACGCTCTTGGCGAAGATCGGGCTGGTGCGCGCCTGTGGGCCGACCTCGTTGCAAATCCAGCCGGCGACGGCATCACCGTCTTCCGACCCGCCGGTAAAGCACAGGCCGTAGGCCCCGCCAAGGTTGAGGAAGATCGCCTGCCGCTCGCCGGCAGGCGTCGGCACGGGGCGCAGCTTCTTCATGTCGTCGTCCAGCGCGGCCAGCACTTTGCCGAACGTCTTCTGGATGCCGAGCGCGGCGGCCAGATCGGCGGCGCAGAACCATGGCTCGCCTTGCAGGTGGGGTTCCACCAGCACCGGCGTGCTGCGGAAGTGAAAGGTCAGCAGTGTCTTGTTACAATCCATGGGTCACCTCGCTTGTCAATGCGGTGATTGGGCCTCCGGTGTTACCGCACCTGAGGCCCTTTTTCGTTATGCCGTTTCGGCATCCTTCGCTTCGGGGAGGGCGAACAGGTCACGCTGCTTGTCGATGTCCAGCGCCCCGTCCAGAACCTCGTCCAGGTAGGCCGACACCTTGCGCCGCAGGGTGTTGTCCTTCATCCGATCCAGCCGGGCGGCGATCATCGAGACGCGATCCGCCTCCTTGAGCCGCAGCTCCCGGCTCTTGGCTATGTCCAGCGCCCCGCCGGCCACGCGCCCGGCGCGTTCCATCTGGAGCAGGTAGGCCTTGACCGTCTTGGAGGCGTCCGTCTGGGATTCCATGCCGGCGATCAGGAACGTGTCCCAAGCAACCAACGTTGTCTTCCCATCGTTCCGCTTAATGCCAAGTGCCTTCACAGCGAGGCTCTTGGCGTCTTCTCCAAGCGCTCCCACAGGGATCGATTCTGTGTCATGCCGCTCGCAAAGACGCCGCAGGCCAGATTCATTCCCATACCCAAACACTCTCGCCAATTCAGAACGCATCGCGTAGCCACGACCCCGATGCTCCAGCAGATTGAAGCCGAAGTGATCTGCCGCCTTGCGGAACATCTCCAGCTCCGTCTTTCGGTCCAGGTCGCCGATCAGGCTCTGGATCTTGTCGTGATCCTGGTTGAGTACGGCAATTTCCAGATCAAGCATGCTCGCCATGATGTTTCTCCTCTTTGCTGGCTTCTTGGTTCAAGGCCTGCTCTACAAGTTTGTTCAACATGTAATTGATTGACCGGTCTTCTTGGTTCGCCTTTGCGACTACTCGCTCACGGAGCTCGTCGCTCATGCGGAACGGGTAAGCGTAGGGTTGTCCCGGCATCTTGTTCTCCTGGGTTCCAAGTGGATCTAGTCGAATGGAGTCGATTCGACATACGTAGAGTAGAGCTGATTTCACTAGGTGTCAAATCGACACTATAGAGATGCTATCGAATCGCCGCTATGTTTCGCGCATGGCATACGACTTCCCCAGCGACAAACTCGACAAATTCATGCTCCGGCTCCCAGAGGGGATGCGCGCGCAGATAAAGGCGGCCGCTGAGCAGAACGACCGCTCCATGAACTCGGAGATCGTGGCGAGACTCAAGTTGAGCTTCGAGACAGATGAGGTGTTCGAGGGGGTAAGTCGTGATGACCCCCTTTCCATGATGCGCGCAGGCACAAAGGTGATGGAGGCAACGCTCAAGTCATTCGAGAAGGGCGTTCGCCTCTTGGAGATCGAGCGGGAAAAAGATGAGGAGGGCGGTGGTTCGTAAGTGATCCACTGTGAGTCACTTTTTATCTCGTACACAATGTACGAATGTCGCCCCATCTAGGCGGCCAAACAGACAGAACATGGGGGACATCGGTTGATCTGAACATCGATCGCCCCTGTTTTAATCCCCACACACGGGGAGATCGGTCGGATTTTTCACCGATGTCCCGGCTTCGGAGCCGAGCAGGATTTCGGCTAGGCTCTGTCTGCCAACCACGATATGGAGAAAAACCTCATGGACGCTCGCATTGCAACCGCCGCCTTCACCCTCGCCATGGCATTTGCCGGTACTTCTGTCGCCGCCTCGGTGGACCACTATTACGAGTTCCACGAGGGCCACAAGTATGGCTACGGGGCGTTGGGTAGCAGTGAGCTGACCATGGTCCGGTACCTGGGCGAAAGGGGTGGTGTGCACAAGGTTGTACTCACCGCCGACGACGCGGCTGTTGTCTTCGCCTGCGAGATACCCTGCAAGCACATGAAGGCGAATCAGTACCAGGGCAGCACCTACCAAGGCCAAAAAGTGATCAAGGTCGAAGAGGGTTCGATTGGCTGGGAGGTGTTCAAGGATATCGAGGCCGGCAATCTGGATCGGGTGCTCGCCGGGAGTAACCGCATGCTCTGGTCAGAGCCGGGCAAGGGTCTGCAATTGGTCGAGCTCGACTAACCGCCTCCGGAAGCATTCGTACATCGTGTACGAACGCTTCCCACCCGCGCCATCACGGCGCGAGCGTCATGCCCGAGTCGATGTCGATGTCGAGGTTCTCGGCGCTGACGCTCTGCACCTTCGCCCGGCCTTCCTGGTCGATCTTGATGCGGAGATCACCCTTCATGCGCTTTTCCTCGCGCTCGTTGATTTCAACGGCGCGCTTGGCATCCTCGTTGCCGAAGAAGGCCAGCGTGCGGGCAACGCCCTCGCCGATCGCATCGCCCAGCTTGGCGCCGCCTTCCCAGCCCATCGCGTTGTCTTGCGACAGGGCGCCCTTGTAGATGTTCGTCCCCACGGCGTAGCCGACGCCGCCGGCGGCCGTCACGGCCCCGCCGCCGAGAAGCATCTGCCGGCGACTGGGCAAGCGGAGATTGCGCCGGGGGCGCGGCTTGCCGCCGGGGCCACCGCCGCCCATCATCCCGCCGCTGGGCATGTTGACCACGTAGACGGATTGCACGCCTGTGGTCTCTTCCAGCGCCTTGCCCACGGCAAGGCCGCTGCCCAGCCCGCCCATCTTGCCGGCCAGCTTTTGCAGCCCCTTGCCGCCGTAGCGCATCCCGGCCAGGCCGGCAATGCCGGCGACGACGCCGCCGGTCATGAGCTCGCCGCCGGAAAGCTTCTGCTCGTCGAGCAGGTACTTTGCCGCCTTGACAAGGGTGTCGTTGATCGGCTGGGCGAACCCGTCGGCCGCTTCACGAAGTGTGGCCTTGAGGCGGTTGGCCTGGTCGACGGCGTTGTTGATCGCCCCGGGCAGACGCTTCTCGATATCGCCGGCGGCATCGCCGATCTGACTGCTAATTTCCCTGGCAGCCGGAATATTCCCTTCGGCTAGCAGGATGCGCAGGCCGCGAATGGTGTCGAGGTCCGCCGCGCCAAAGGCATTCTCGATAAACGAGGACCGTTGCTGGTCGGTCTCGAGCTTCTGGTACTGCTCCGAGATATCTTCAATCACGTCGAAGGCAGCGCGGCGATCGCCCTCGGCGTTGTAGAAGCTGACGCCCGTCGCCTTGCTGGCCCGATTTAGATATTTCTGGTTGGTGAATAGGCGCAGCGTGGAATCAACTAGCGTGGTGAGTCGCTCTGGGTTCTCGACGTCCTGAGAGAGTTGCTCGATAAAGCCAAGCGTGTCCTCGAATGACAGGCCTGCCGTCTTCGCGTTGACACCCACGCGGGAGAAGATGCCGGACAGGTCTTCTAGTTCGGCCTTGCCAGCGTCACCAGCGACCACCATTTGGTCGAGGATTTCGACGACCTTCTCCGGATTGGAGAGATCGAACTCGAACGACTTAGCCGCCACCGTCAGGGCGGACGAGAGGGTTTCCGCCCGGGCGCCCGTTACCGCCATGGCCGGGTTGATGGCGCTGATGCTGGACATCGCTTCCTCCCAGCTCATGCCGGCCTGCACCAGGTTGCCGAAACCGCCCAGCAGGGAGTCGAAGCTCTGGCCGGTTTCCTCGGCCATGCCGTGCAGTTCCTTGCGCAGGTTGGCGGCCATTTCCTGGGTGGCGCCGGCCATCTGCTGGACGCGGATGAGGGCCTTGTCGGTCTGGCCGGAGTCGACGACGGCCTGAATGCTCTTGTAGGCGGCTACCCCGCCGGTGGCCATGGCGGCGTACTTGCCGCCCATGGCTTCCATGCTGCGCCCGAGCGCGGCGGTGGCCCCTTGTAGTTTGCCCAGGTAGCGGCTGCTTCGACTGGAGAACCGCTGCATGTCCTGCGTGTACTTGCGGGCCTGCCGTTGCAGGTCCCCGGACATGGAAATGACGATGCTGGCTTCTGCGTCACTCATGGATTGTCCTCAGCGTTTGGACGAGCTCGCGCTCGGTCAGGGAAAGCAGCTCGGTGCGTGACCAGTGCATCTGCGCGCCGAGCCGGGCGACGACCTTACTCAGCAGGGGCGCCGCCCGCATCATCTCGCCCCCGCTGCGCCACCTCGGCGGACGCGGACTCCAGTGCCTGGGCCTTGAATTGCAGGCGCTGGTAGTCGGTGGGGGAAAGCATCTTTACCTGCCGGAGCGAGAGGGGGCCGGGGATCTCGCCGATGGATACCACCTGCTTGCCCAGCACGATGGCCCCCACCATGGTCGGGCTGACCAAAAGCTGGTAGCCGTCCGGGGTAGGCACCATTTTTTCGGCCTCGGCGTTGGCCTCGATCACGTCGCCGGCGGTGGGCTCGCGCAAGACGGCGTGGCGCTGCGGCTCGCCGTCGAGCTTGAGACCGTCGACCAGTTCCACTTCGGTCTTCGCCATCAGGAGACCTCCTCACAGGTCATGCCGGTGAAGTTGAGGCTGACCTCGTTACCGTTGAGCTCGGCCGGGCCGTCGATCCACGCGTTGCGCAGCAGGTACGTCTTGCCGGTGTCGGTCTCGAAGACGATGGAGGCATCCGTGATCTGCCCCAGGTCGGTCAGGGAGATGTCGGCGGTGTGGTTGATACTGCACTGGATGGTCGGCGCCACCGGGCTTTCCGAGTAGCCATCCACGCCGCGGTCGGACATGGCGGCTTCCCGGGAGACGCCGCCGGGGTTGAGGGTTGCGCCCTCCTTGGAGCGCATGTCGGTGCCGTTGACCTTGATGAAGGCGCGGCCGGTTACTTGTCCCATGGGTCAGTCTCCTCGGTTACAGGCGGAATTGAACGGCGGCGGCGAAGACGCGGAACTGGTTGATCAGGTCCGGCGGCATCACCGTGTTGATCCGGTTCGGATCGGAGCTGCTACGCACGACCAGCAGGTCTTCCTTGAACTGGTCGAAGTTCTCGACCAGGCCGGCTTGTTCGAGGTCCCGGAACAGGCCCAGCAGTTCGGCGCGGATCACGTTGGGCGTGACCACGGCCTGACCCGGCGCGAAGGCGGTGCCGTCGTCGGCCAGCTTGTGGCGCGGGTAGCGCATGGCGATGCGCGCCCGGGTGGCGTAGCGCACGTAGTCCACCGTCCACTTGGTGTTCAGGTCGAGGTAGCTGATGTCCTCGATGCCGGCGGCGTTGGTCTGGTAGTTGGTGATCACCCGCTCGACCAGCACCCGGCCGCCGTCATCGACGGTGAAGGTGGCGATGCCGTCATGAAGCAGCAGGTCGCGTTCCTCGCGGGTAAACCGGGAGGCAGGCGGCGGGGGCAGCAGGCCGTCGATCGCCAGCGTCTGGAACGGGCGGGCCGGGTCGATCGCGCCGTGGTACTCGACCACGCCGGCGAGCGCCGCCGCCCAGATCCACGGCGGGTTGGGGGCATCCGCCGCGCCCATGGTGGTGACGTGCGGGCTGTTGCGCCCGTCGCTCCAGGTGCCCAGCTCGGCATGCGTGCCGGCGAGACCGGTGAAGACGTGGCCGGTCTTCTGCTCCAGCGGCCCCCAGCGGTCCTGCAGCTCGGTCTCCAGCGCGGTCATGTTGGCGTCGTCGGTCCAGCCGCTGACGATGGTGTAGTACTGGGTATCGCCGATCGCGGCCAGTGCCAGGGAAATGTCCGGGTTGGCGGTGCCGCTGGCCATGTCGGTGATGGCCAGGGTCACGCCGCCCGGCAGGGATTCGCCCTGGTAGTAGTTGGCGCGGATGTCGATGTCGTTGCCCGCCTCGCCGGCATTGCGCGCGGTGACGTCCACCTCGTTGGTGTTGGTGGCGTTGACGGCGGCGGTGACCGGCAGGTCGGTCTTCGCGTTGATCGCGTCGACGATGGCCTGCGTGATCACGACCTGCGTGTCGGCGGCGGTAACGCCAACGCGCACCCGGTGGCCGGCGATGTAGAGCGCCAGCGTGCCGGAGGCGGTGGCCGTGCCGGTCACGGTGATCTTGCCGGTCGCGGCGGCGGCAGCGGCGTCGTCATCCAGGGCGACGGCCCACACCTCGGAGGTGCGGTTGACCGCGCGCAGGGCCTTGAGCATGCCGGCGATCTGCGAGCCACGGCCGAAGAAGCCCTCGCCCTGTTCGCCGTCGAGTACCTGCACCGGGGTTTCGGCCTCGACCGAGCCGCCGGTGAGTCGCTGGCCGAGCACCAGCACCTTGCGCGGCATGCCGGGCAGGCCCTGAACGGCGAGGCTGTTGTCGATCTCGATGTACTGGCCCGGTGTGCGGATGTCGACCGGGATCTGGTTGAAGCTGACGTTGTCCGGCATGGCTTATTTCTCCTGCTTGCGGGGCGGCTGGGGCGGCTCGACGTCGCCGTCGCGCAGGCGGCGCCGCCAGTAGGTGGTGAGCGTGACTTTCTCGCCGCGCTCGGGCAGTGGCTTGCGGGTGGCCGGGTCGAGTACCCGGATGCCCTTGCGGGGCTTGAGCTTGATGGTCTGCATGCGGCGTCTCCTATGTCTGGATGTCGTCCTGGGCGTCCGGCGGGTTGGTGTAGTCCTCGTCGACTGCCCACGTCTGGTGGTGCTCCGGCGTGAACGGCGGGATGTCCATGTCCACGTGCACCAGGTTGAGGTCGGCCAGCACCTTGAGGCTGTCGGGCGTGAGCTCGACGGGGCCGAAATCGAGATCCACGGCCACCCAGCCATACGGGTGATCGATCTGCATGCTCTGCTTCCAGCGCACGGGGCGAACCTGCACGCCCTTTACCCGCTCGCAGAAGTCGCGCATCTCGTCGATCATCGCGAGCTCGGCCTCCTCGATCTCCTCGCCGGTGGCCTTCTCGCCCAGCTGGATCTGCCCGACGAGCACGGCGCCGAAGTGCTCCGCGTAGCGCTCGATCTGGGCCTGCCCCTCGCAGAGCAGCGTCCAGACGCCGGCCTCTAGGTCGGAATGCTTGCGCCGGGCGAACTCCTGGTAGGAGCGCGTCACTACCCGGCCCGGTACCTGGGCGGCCATGGTGTCCGCGAGGATCTTCAGGAAGACGCCGATGGTGCTCACAGGCCGACCTCCTTGATGCCAGCGGCGATGCCTTCACGGATCAGCCGGGTCAGGTTGTCGAAGTTGTCGTCCAGCGCTGGGCGAAGGTAGGGCTGCGGCTCGATGCCTTTCTCCCGGATGCTCCGGGCGATCACGAATGCAAGTTGCCGCTCGGACATGGATTGGTCATAAGGGGAAATGCGTTTGTCCCTGATCCACTGAACAAGCGACGAGGGCGATCCATTCTCCGGGCGAATGTCCGGCGCGCGCCCTCCAGGCGGCCGCCCGTGCTCGACAAACTGCGCGTAGTTAACATTCGATCCGATGACCACGGTCAACGGGTCGATGAAACGCATCAACGTCCGATCCCGCAGATCATGGCTGGCTACCGGCGCGGTCTTCCGTGCCTGGTCCGTGATGTCCTGCGCCCCACGACGCAGCCCGTTGCTGGCATGACGCATCACAACCTTGGGTGCCTTTTTCAGCGCACGCCGAACCTGCCGGTCACGGATCTCGAAGTTGAGCCGCATCGTCATGCGCGCCTCCCGAACTCGTCCATCAGTTGCTGGTAGAGCGCCGCCGGGGTGCCGTTCTTCGGCCCCTGGGTGACGCCGTCGCGCATCTGCACCGGCTTGCCGATGTTGCGCAGGCTCATTTCCTTCATGGCCTCGGCCTGGGCGCGAAGCATCAGCAGGCCACGGTCGGCGGCGCGGACGGTGGTGTCCGTCGCCGTGGCGGCGATCACGTGCTGCGCCACGTAGGTGACCTGGCAGGCGCCCCCGTAACGGGTGACCTGGGCGACGGTCGGCGCCGGGCGGAAGACCACCCACGGCTGGCTGCCGTCGTGCTCGGCGGTCAGGCGCGGGCGGCGGCCGGTATAGGCCGGGTCCCACGGCTTGGTGTCCGGGGTGGCCCAGCTCGACGAGTGAACGCGGACGAGATCCGCCGGGGCGGCATAACGGTCCGTGCCGGCCTCGACGGTCAGGGAGGTGCGAGCCAGCCGGGGCCGCACGGCCGTGAGCGCCTCGGCGGCAACGTCGACGAAGCGGTCGAAGTCGGCCGGGTCGAAGACGTTGGCCGCGTCCTGCAGGGAGGCGGTCAGGTCAGCGGTCAGGCTGGTGCGGGTCATGTCGCTCATGTCGTCAGCATCCAGACGGAAACGCCCACGAGCGTGCTGCTCGCGATGCTCATTACCCCGCCGATCACGGCGACAACGGCCCAGCGGGAGATGCCCCAGCGCAGGGCGTCGGCGGCGGCATGGCTCTGGTGGAACTGCTCGAGGGAACGGATGCGGCGCTCGTGGTCGTCCAGCTCCTCGCCCATGCGGCCCTGGCCAGATCGGATCGCCTTCATGTCGGTGTCCACGCGCACCAGGTCGCGGAAAGCGCTAACCAGGTCCTTCACGTCTGCGCGAATGCCGGCGACCTCGTTGCGGACGCTCTCCACTCGCTCCTCGAGGGCGCGGACAATGCCGTCTTCACTGCTGCTCATCGGTTGCCTCGTGCCAGTCGATCAGTCGGTTGAAGCGTGCGGCGAGGGTGGCGTATCGCGCGGCCCAGCCGATGCAGTGCCCCCAGACGGCCGGTTCGGCAAGGTCGGCAGGGGCTCGGGCCTCGTC
Source organism: Guyparkeria sp. SB14A (assembly GCF_005096345.1). NCBI lineage: Bacteria > Pseudomonadati > Pseudomonadota > Gammaproteobacteria > Chromatiales > Thioalkalibacteraceae > Guyparkeria > Guyparkeria sp. SB14A. Next base: position 95,617 of record NZ_SWAW01000001.1, read on the forward strand.
AGGAGTGAGCCGGGGGGCTCGGGGCAGTTCATCACCACCGGGGCCGGCTCGGGCGGCATCGTTGAGCAGCCGGACAGCACCGCGAGTAGGGCGGCACTCAGCACGATCCGGAGCCTCGGCGGCGGCACGTTCTTGGAGATCCCCATAGTCGTCCTCGATCTGTTGCTGCTGTTTCGCCCAGGCGATGGCAATGGCCTGGTTCTCTGCCTGCCACTCGGCCTGCTGGTCGAGTGCCCGCTTGAGCCCGTCGACGTGCTGCTGGGCCAGCCGGGCCCGCTCCTCGCTCCAGTCGGCGCGGGTGGCGTTCTCTCCGGCCGACTGCCCGAGGCTGTAGGCCGCCCAGAGCAGGACGACCATCGCCGCGAGGATGCCAACGCCGAGCAGAGCGCGCTTCACGGGCCCACCACCATCTGCGTCCAGTAGCCCCAGATCCGCCGCACGTAGGTGGTGGTCTCCTTGGCGTGGCGGCCGGTGACAGACGGCAGGCACTTGATGACCAGCCGGTACCGGTTGGCCCCGTCACAGCGGCGCTGGGCCTGCAGGATGTTGCCAGCGCCGGCGTTGTAGCTGGCTGCCGCCAGGCTGTAGCGGTCGGCGGCCGGGCGGGGTGCGCTCCAGAAGGCGATCTGCTTGCCCTGGTAGTACGCGCCGGCGAGGATCGCCGGGCGGGCCATCAGCGGGGAGACGTGCCCCAGATCGAGCTCGCGCGCCACGTCCTGCCAGGTGCCCGGCATGAACTGGGCAACGCCCTGCGCCCCGACCGGGGAGACGGCCGACGGGTCCAGCCGGCTTTCCTGGAACAGCTGCGCTTTCCACAGCCGCCAGTCGTAGCCGGGCAGGTACTGCTCGGCCGCCTGCTGGATCGTCGGGTCGTACCGGTCAGGAAAAGAGGAGTCCGACCAGCAGGCAGACGCCCAGAAAACGCAGACCGTGATAAAGGGCAAGGCCCAGCGGGTCATGGCGCAGCACCTCAATCGCTTCGCGGAAAGAGTGCCCCGCGCGGCGATCAAGCCACCGGAGCGTGAAAACAGCGCCGATGACGGCCGCGAGGGCCATCACCAGCGTGAACAGGGTCGAGGTGAAGAGCACTTCACTCATCGCCGCCTGCCTCCTTGTTGGCCGGCTTCTCGCCGTCCGTCTGGGCCTCGTCGTCGCCGGCCGGCTGGTCGGCATCCGACGACTCGTCGCCGTCCTCGCCGTTCAGCTGGTTGGCCGCGCGGGTCATCATCGTCTGCTGAATCGCTGAGACGAGGCTGGAGCGCTTCTTGCCGTCCTTCTCGAGTTGCTCCAGCTCGGCCAGTTGCTCGTCGTTGAGGCTGTCCAGCTCGGCGGTGATGTCCTTCACCGACTTCTCGAGCAGTGCACCGAGACCGGTGGCCTCCGTCAGATCTGCGTCGAGGTCGTTGAAGTCCACCGGCTTGCGCGGGCGGTTGAGCAGGGTCTCGTCCACCTCGCGGGTCTCGCCGGGTGGAATCGACTTGGTGCCGACGTGCACCGTGCTTTTGCCGTCGTTGTGATACGGGATAAGCGCCATGGATAATTCCTCCTAGGTAAAGCGATAGGGCGGCCATCAGGCCGCCCCGATCGATCAGGCGTTAGCTCGGGCGTCTCCCGAGTACGCGATCACCGAGGTGAGCCGGTTACGAATCGGCTTCGGCGTGTGGATGGCGCTGTACTCCTCGCCGTAGGCCACTTTCTGGCCGGTCGGTTGCCCGGAGGCGTTGACCGCCTCGAACGGTTGGCCGGTGGTGAACGGCTTGGCGACGGAGTAGGAGGTGGTGCCACGCGCGCCCATGATGATCCGCTCGTCGCCCAGATCGATGCCCGGGGCGTTGGTGCCGAAGGACGGCAGGGACTTGACCATCTCCAGGTCGCCGTCGTTGTTCGTGTCCGTGCCATCCCGCTTTCGCTCGGCGGCGAACTGATCGGCGTTGGTTACGGTGTCGTTGAGGACCGGGCTCATCAGGAGGAAGTCCGGCGTAACCATGCGGTCCTCGCCACGCATGACAGCCTTGCGGGCACCGATGGTGCGCAGCAGGCCGTTCAGGTGAACGCCAACAGCCGTGGTCCCGTTGTCCAGGTCGAACTTGGCGATGTTGGTTGCGCGGCTGTAGGAAAGGCTCGCAGACGTTGCGCTCGGCGTGACCTGCGCACCACTCTCGTCGACCAGCTGGATATAGCCGAGGTTGTAATTGATCACCCGGTAGTAGGTGCCGGCCGACTGGTTGCCCGTGCCGTCGTAACGGCTGACGCCGGAGCCGTCGATGGAGAGCGTGATCGGGTTTTCCTCGTTGCCGACCGCGTTGCCCTGCATGTCGTACTGCTGATGCGGGCGGACGATCGGGAACTCGGCCGTCTTGATGATGCTGTTGCTGCCATCGAGGCGGGCACTCACGTCCTCGTTGGATACGTCCTGGGCCAGATAGCTATCCGAGGCGCGCTGCATCTCGTTGGCGATCACGCGGTGGACCAGCTCACGCATCACGCGGGCGTTGGACTCGACGTTGCGGCCGTAGGCGTCCCAGTTGATGCGGCTGGCGCGGGCGAAGTGCATCACCTCGTTGGAGATCTTCATCGCCAGCTTGCGCGGCAGGATGTAGGCCAGGTCCATCTTCTGCGCGATCGAAGCCGCGGCGATACCTTGACCCTCGAAAACCACGCCATCGTTGTTGACGGAGGACGTGTCCCGCTCCTCGTAGGGGATCTGGGTCGTTGCCTGCTGACTCGGGTCGGTCAGGGTCTGTACCAGCTGCAGGATGTTGAGATCCGAGAGCGCCTCGCGGATAACGGTTCGAGTGAACGATGCGGGGAAGTTGGTATCCCCGATATTGGTCTCGCCGCCAGCCAGCGTGCGCTCTTCCAGCACCAGGGCGCGGTGGTTGATGCGGTCGAACTCGGCCAGCAGGCGCTGGACGAAGGGGGAATCCTCATTCGGCAGTCGCAGGCGGCCGTTGGCTCCGGAAACTGAACCGCGCAGGCCGTTGTCGATCGACTCCTGCAGGCGCTTGACGCCGTTGATCTCGTCGGTGTTCACCGAGGGGCTGCCGGCAACGTGGTAACCCATGCCGGCCAGCTGGCTGGAGGTGGACATGCGGTTGCCCAGGGCGATCTGCCGGTCGGCCAGCTTCTTGACCTGCGCCTCGGACATTTCCGGGGTGATCAGGTCCTCGGCCTCACGCAGGACCTTCTTGGTGTCCTCGTCGATGCCCTCGGCGTTGTCGATCGCCTCGTTGAACGTCTTGACCCGGGCGGCCTTGGTCTCGGTCAGCTGCTTGGATTCCTTCTCCGCCTGCGCCTGACGGTCGGCGAGGATGCGCTCGACGTCGTCCTCGGTCAGCTGCTTGCCGCCTTCACCGGACTCGCCCAGCTGGATGTTGAGGGTGGCCGGCTTGTCGCCGATCTCCTCGGCGAGCTGCTTGCCGAGATCCTCGAACCGGGCGGCGGCATCGGCGAGTGCCTTGTCGTCCTCGCCCAGCTGCTTCATGTTCGCCTCGGCAGACGCGAGGATCTGCTCGATCACGCCCTCGGAGAGCTTCTTGGCCACGAGCTTGGCGCGCAGTTTCTTCAGATGTTCTTTCATGACTGTCTCAGCCTCTTCAGTCAGGATGCGGGCCGCTCGGCCGCACAGGATGGTCGGGGTGTCGGGGTCGGTTTCGGCCAGCTGGATCGGGTCCAGCCGCTTGATGGCCGGGCGAACCACGAGGCCAGCGCCTCGCAGCAGCGGCCCGTGGGTTTCGCCGGTCTCGTTGTCGACGAAGTTCTCCACGTAATCCGCGGAGAGGTACCGGAATCCGCGCCGCTTGATGGCCTCGATGCCGTAGTCGGTCAGCTCGATCTCGCCTCTGAGCTTGTTCCCGTCCAGGAACAGGCGGCGGAAGTAGCCGGCGGCGCCTTCGTTGGGCTCATGGGCGATGTCCAGCGCGATCTCCTGCCCGTAGGTGCCGGCATCGAAGTTCTTGATGAACGTCTCGAGCAGCTCGCGGGATACCTCGAAGGTGCCGTAGCGGGGATCGGTGAAAATTCCGGCGCGGATGATGGTCGCGGTGATCCGCTTGCCCTCGGCGAGTTGCCGCGCGTCCACGCGGTCCGAGATAAAGCGGGGAGTGTCCGACCCGGTACCGCGTCCACGGTGGCCGGGGGCGGAAAGCTGGATGCGGCGGTTTCCGAGCATGTCAGTCTCCAGAAACGCAAAAAGCCCGCGCACCCCGGTATGGGGTGGCGGGCTTCTCGCCGTGTGGCGTTATGCCTGAATTTGGTTATCGGTACTCAGTTTAGTGCATTGTGCTGGCGAGTCAACGGGTTATCTCCCGTTGTCGCTGTAGGTGAGCGGCACGCGCACCCACGTCTTGCATCGGCACTTCGCTTCGGCCCCGCGCGGCAACACGCGGAGCACCCGGCTCTTGACCACGATCCCGTCGAACAGCACCTGGTTGCACTGCGGGCAGCGGACTTCCGGACGGATGGAGGGGATGGCTTGGCGTTCAGTCGTCGATTGCATAGCGCTTTTTCAGGACCTTCCAGGGTGTGTTGATTTCGTTCTCGTTGAGCGTGCCAGCTCGCAGCAGTTGCGCCTTTCCCTTGCCCAGCACGGATTCCTGCACGTCGGACGGCTGATCCTTCAGCCAGGCGATCCGGTCGGTGGCGTCGGCATTTCCGACTTCATCGGAAAAGACCGCCTCCTCGAATGACATCGTGTTGGGGTGCGCCGGCCACGGGCTTTTGCCCTTGGGGTAGACGCCCGGGCCCAGCCCGTAGCGGTCGACGCTGGCATGCATGTCGCACACGTCGGGTTTCGGGTGGTTCGGGGAGAGCAGGAATCGGGTGCCGATCACGTCCGGGTGCTCGAAGGCCGCGGCCTTGTAGGCCTCCCCGTGGGCGCGGTTGATCTCGGTGCGGAACAGCCGGCGGGCGTTGTCGTAGGGGTTGCCGTCCCCTTTCATCAGGGCCTCGCCGGCGCGCTTCTGCACGCGGCTGCCCTGGGCCATGTCCATCTTGCTGGCGATGTCTGCCGGTACCGCCTGACCACGGCCGAGGAAGTCCTGCGCGGCGCGGCTGGCCGAATCGCCCTGGATGACGGCCTGTTCGATCGCATCGGTCACTGCCCGGTCGGCGTGCCGGTCCAGACGCCAGATCCGGTCGGACAGTTGCAGCCCGTCCTCGGCGACGAAGTTGCGCACGAAGTTGACCGCATCCCCGGCCACCTGGCCAAGCGGGGTGGCGATCGCTGCACCGGCCGCCGCCCAGACGCCGGCACCGACGTTGGCCGCCTCGCCGAGCGAGTTGGTCAGCAGCTCGTCACGCCCGGCCTTGAGATCCCCGAGACGGGCGCGCACCTGCCGGAGCAACGCCTGCAACGAGGAAAGCCGCACGGTGTCACCGCCGGCCACCGCATCGATGTCCGCCCGGATCTGGTCGGCGGCACGCCGATAGGTCGATTCGAGCGCGGCGAGCGCCTCGGCATCCATCGAGCGCATGCGCGTCTGCGCCTGTTTGGTGGCGCGCTTGATCGCGGCTTTGGTGGCGGTGCGGTCGTTCTGGGCCAGCTTCACCGTGCTCATCGCGTCCGTCTCTCCTCGAAAATCTCGATCACCATCTGCTTGACGTGCGGCCGGTCGTGCAGCGGGATGTCCCTGAGCCGGTCCCGGCGCTCCTCTCTGTCGTCCAGCCGCGCGATCCACTCGGCATCACGTCGGCGGCGGGCGTCGATCGCGTTCGGCATGCCTTGGAACCACGCATCAGTCACGCATCCGCCCACTTGCCGCCGAGTTTCTTATCCAGACGCTGCATTTCTCGCTCGCGCTGTAGGCGCTCTCTACGCATCAAAAACGGCAGCACGAACTGAGAAACCATCAGCACAGGGGCAAGAGCTGCCACAACAAGCACGCCCAGGGCCGTCGCTTTCGCCGGTCCACCTTTACGCCACAGGAGCAGGTAAGCCTGGAAGTGGATGAGCTGGATGACTGCGGCCAGCGACCACCAGAGGAACACCTGCCAGACGACATCGGCCGATGGGTAAGGGATTGAGACGGTGAAGGTTGCCCACTCGATCATTTCAAACCTCAGTTGCTCACGCTGGTGCCGGATTCCCCCTTGCGGCGGTTGCCGGGGGTGATGGAGACGCGCGGCTGGGTCGGTGCGCCGGCGCTGCCGATCTCGTGCTCTGACGGGTAGGGCGAGTCCGCGCTGGCCTCGTCCTCGAGGCGCTCGAGTTCTTCCTCGGGGTTGAGGCCGGCGGTCTCCCAGGTGGTGCGGCGGGAGGCGCCCAGCGCCTGGAGCTTGAGGCCGCGGTCGGCGCGCTGGTTGAGGGTCTCGGTCAGGCGCTCGGCGAAGATCACGCGGAAGTCGTAGGAGTCCGGGTTGATGCCGCGCAGGAGCAGGTCGAGGCGGAACCCCTGTTCGTACACCCAGGCGACGGTGTCCTGCAGGGCGTCGAGTTCGTCGAAGAAGTCCTGTTTCAGGTCGTCGAGGATGTCTCGGTTCAGGTCGGAGACGTAGCCGAAAAGCCCTTTCGGTGCCGGGGCGCCGGAAAAGAAGGTGTCCAGCAGGTGGGCCACGTCGGCGATCTGGTCGAGGTTGGCATCGCCCTGGACGGCTTGAACGCTGCCCTTGCGGTTGGAGTAGAAGTTGGTGGTGATCTGGGTCTGGTCGGCCTCGATCTGTTGCCGGTACTCCTCCAGTTCGTCAGGGGTGGCGCCCTCGAGGAAGTGGGCGGTGCGCATGGGCGCACGCTCGCGGCGGCGGATGACGAGATCCTGCTCGGTCATGTGCAGCTGCCGCCATACCTCGCGGGAGGCGTCGAGGTAGGGGCGGCCCATGCTGCCCATGTCGTCGATGTTGCCCGGGGAGAGGCGGCCGAGCGTCATCTGCCAGAGAGCAAAGCCGGCGATGGCCTTGCCCTTGAGGTAGTCCCACTGCTCATAGGCGACGCGCGGGTCGGCGAACTGGCCGTTCTCGCCCACGTTCGGCCGGATGGTCTCGGTCGGCATGCGCACGCCGCGGATCACCCGGCCGGCCTGGTCGACCACCCACTGCATCGGCAGGTTGCCTTCCATCATGCAGCCGCGGGCATCGCTCTCGAGCTTGGCGCGGTTGTTCAGGCCCAGGCGCTCGACGTAGTCGGCGAACAATCGGTGGATGCGCTTTTTCCCGGAGGCCCCTTCGAGCCGCAGACCGCCCTTGGTCATCGCCCGGGCAGTGCGAACGTGGATCTTCTTCACCCGCCCGTCACGGGCGTGCATCTGGCGGATGTCGTAGATGGCCATGCGCAGCTCGGGGTCTGCGTACATGGTCTGATAGAGCGCCTCGAGCCGGCGCTCCTCGGTGGTGCGCACTCCGGCTTCGCTGGTGTTTGGGGTTGGCTCTTCCGCCGGTGTCTGCGACTTCCGGTTCCCGAAGATTCGGCCGATGAGTTTCATGCTTCGCTCCCGATGAGTTGGTCGCGGGTCTTTCGCTGGACCTGCACGACGGTTGGGACTTGGCCGGCGCCGCGCGTGAGCAGGCCCCAGCAGGAGGCCATGGCGGCATCGAACAGGTCGTCCCCGACCTGCTTGCGGACCATCTTGTAGCTGGAGTAGCTCTTGCCGGTTTCTTCGGCGCGGATGTTGATGAGTTGTTTCTGCAGATCCTTGAGGCCGGCGGCGTCCGGATCGTCGTCATCGATGTGGTCGACGTAGGGCAGGGCGCAGCGCCGGTTGTAGAACGCCGCCTGCAGGCCGGTGGCCATGCTGTGCTTGACCATCCCCTCGAAGCGCAAGGGGGCGAAGGCCCAGTCTCCCCACGCCGAGGCGGTGGAGTCGCCGTCGGCGATGGTGCGCCGGTCGGTCTGGGTCAGGCCTTCGGTGAACAGCTCGTCGTTGAGCTGGGTGAGCATGCCCACGGCGTAGGCGTCGCCGATGGCGTGGTCGGGCTGGTAGTAGCGCCAATAGCTCTTCAGGTCGTTCTTCACCACGCCGTCGTCGGTACCGGCCGGCCAGGTGCGCGCCCAGATCGGCACGAAGAACCCGCCCATGTCCTCGCCGACGACGAGGGCGTGCCGGGAGGCGTTCGCGGATTCGCCATGACCGGATGCGTCGTAGCCGAAGGAGATCAGGCCGCGCTTGCGGTAGGTCTCGCCGGGGACCGGCGGTTGCGGTTCGAGACGGGCGCGCACGCCCAGCTGGATGGCCCAGCGCAGCCACTTTTCCCAGATGAGGTTGCGGGATGCTGTGTTTACGCACAGTAGTTGCCGGGCGAACTCGTCCGGGGAGAGTTGGCCGCGCATGTCCTCGATGAACTGCTTGTTCAGCAGACCTAGCTCCATGGCGTTGACCGCATTGCCGATCGGCACCGGATAGCTGTAGCCCTCGGCGTCCACCTGGTTGGGCTCGAGGTAACCGCGGGCGATCAGGTGCGCCACCTCGTCGCGGGCTCGCTGGCCGTGGAATGCGCCGATCACGTGGTACGCACCGGAGTCGATCAGGTCGGTGAGGGTGTCGCCCCCTTTGTAGACGCCGGTGATGCGGATCTGCGGTTCATTCAATGAGTCCTTGGCCGCGCCCAGGCGGCGGGTGGAACCCATCATCAGCAGGAAGCGGGAATGGAGCCGGTCGGCGGGCATGTCGTCGACCTCCTCGAGGGAGGCGGCGGTGAGGTCCCCGCCGTCGACCTGCGCCATGATCCCGTAGCAGCGGGCCATCGAGCGGTTTGCGAATTGGTAGTAGGTGTCGGCGATCTGCCGCCGGCCGCCCTTGGTGCGCACGTAGGCCGAGAGGATCTCGGAGTTGCGGATCAGCTCGAGGTGATAGGAAAGGTTCACCTGGCTCTGTGCCTCGCGCGGGGCGACGATCCCGAGTTCCTGGTCGGCGTGGCTGGCGTTCTGTTTTAGCTGGTAGAGCTCTTTTATCGCCGTCTTGCCGGTTCGGCGCGAGGAAAAGTCGAGGGTGTTGGAGTGCTGGTCCATTTCCTCGCACTTGAGGATCTGGATCGGGTCGAGCTCCACGTCCACCACGTGCTTGAACCACGTCGCGTGGTCGCCGGCGTAACGCTGGATCTCCGCCTCGGCGACGTTCTGCAGCTCGATGCGCTGTCCATGAGAGACGCGCTCAGCCATCGTCGTTGTTCCCTTCGATCACGCGCGGCTCGTGGCTCTTGTGGCTGCGGCCGATCAGATCCTTGAGGCCTTCCACGGACTTGGCGGTGCGTTCCTGGTACTCGAGGACCGAGTCCCGGGCGGCATGCTGGTCTGCCAGGTGACCGCGCAGCGTGGCTTCCTCGCCCTGCTGCTTGGCCGTCATGCCCATGTCCTCGAGCGTCATGTTGTTCTTCTGGATGAAGTCGATCAGTGGCCGAAGGAGCGGGTGGGCCTTGATCTCGTTGAGCTGCCGGACTTCGCCGGTGGTGCTGTCGACGAACTCGACCAGCTGGATGCGACCAGTTTCGTTGTCCTTGGTCCAGACCGGGGTGATCTGGCGCGGGCCACCGTCCTGGGCGATCGACAGCACCATGTCGTTAATCAGCCCCTGCAGCGCTGCCTGGTTGCCGCTCTGCAGCTGCTTGAGCAGTGAGACGTCGCCGGTGTCTGCGGCAATCTGGTGCTGCATCACCAGCTCGGCGCGCTTCATGCACGCCTTGTATTCGGTGCCACAGCCGTTGTTGAGGTACTCGCAACCGTCGCAGGCCGGGTACTTGCCGGGTCGGGCGGGGAAATAGCTGGCTGTGCGGGCGAAAAGGCCGTGCTTCATGGCGTTGAAGCGGGAAACCTGCGACTGGCGGCCGGATTCGAGGTTTTCCAGGGAGCGAGCGCGGCCGTCGTCGGTCTTCGGGCCGGTGGCGTGGGCGTGGGCCTTCAGTAGATTGCGCTCCCACGCCGCCTGGGCGGCTTCCTCGCCGCATTCAGGACAGGGGGAAAAGTAATCCCACGGATGCCATGGCGTGGCCGGCTGCTCGACCACCCGGGCTGGCGCGCCTTCCCACTGATGACCGCACTTACGGCACCGGAAACGGATCTGTTCGAGCTGGTCGGGATTGTCAGACACGTGGCGAATCCAACCGGTTGATATATCGGCCGATTGTAACCGAAAACGGGCATCAATGCCCGAAACCGCGCACGCGCCGCGCGCCGAACGTCAAACCCGTGCAGATAGCCAGGTACCCACCTCCCCACCTGGGGGTAGCGGGCCACTATGCCGACCCCCCACCCATACCCAGGCACCCGGGATTCCAGAGATTGAACTGCGGGTAAGTGAGATCAGGCACCCACACCAACCGCACCAGCAAGCCACCACCCACCGGCTGAACTGCGGGTAATGACAAAAGGCGCAGTTTGATACCCCCGTTTCAGAGGCCAGTTTCCAGAGCACCCACACCCATACGCGGACATCGGAGTAGAGCGGGGTTGGGGGATAAGAGCGCCCACCCCTATAGGGGTTCTGTCCCCCTAAGAGAGAGGGGAAGGCGTGCCTCGGGTCATGGTGGATACCGTGGCGGGGTCGTGCTCAGAAAGGCCGGGATCTGATCCCCACCAGGTGGACCTGCTCAGATAGGGCGGGAATTGAGCAGGTCAGAGCTGACGGGCGAGATCGGTGACGGGGGTCTGAATCCGGGAGAACGGGCTGGACTTGGCCACCGACTTGGAGAGGGTGCGCATGGCCAGCTGGGTGTAGATCGTGGTGGTGCGCACGTCGGCGTGGCCCATCAGCGTCTGGATCTTGCGCAGATCCTCGCCGCCCTCGGCCAGCTCCGTGCCGTACAGGTGGCGCAGGGCGTGCGGGTGGAGCTGGGCGCGAGGCACGCCGGCTTCGTCGCCATACCGGCACAGCATGTCGTTGACGGCGGAACGGTGCAGGCGGCGGGCCTCGCCATGGTACTCGTGGGCTTTCACCATCCGGTTGGCCGTCGAAACGAACAGCACCCGGTCACCATTCGGCAGCGTTCGGTCGATCGCCTCGAGGTCCGGATGCCCGAGATAGGCGCGGATCATCAGCTTGGTCTCGTGAGGGGCCGGGATCAGACGCTCCTTGCGGCCCTTCTCCCGAACGCGGATCACCAGCCACTCTCGGCCATCGTCGTCCAGGACGAACTGCAGGTCGCTCTCGTTCATGGAGACCAGGCCAGACACCCGAACGCCACAGCCAACCAGTACCGAGATCATCGCCGCGTCTCGCACGCCCAGGAACGTGTCGAGGTCCGGCGCCATCATCAGGGACTCGGCGTGCTTGAGCTCCATGGCACGCGGTAGCGGAGAGCCGGACTTGGGGTAAGGGAGATCCCGCGCCGGGTTGTCCTGGCGGACACCGCTACGCCGAAGCCATCGGTAAAAACCACGGAGAGCCGCCACGATCGGGCGACGGGCTCGAGGGCTGATCCCGTTTCGGTGCGACTCCAGCCCAGCGAACTCCTCGACACTGACATCGGACGCACCAGGGAGAGACGAATCACGGGCAGCCAGATACCCAGCGAACCGGACCAGCGTCAGGCGGTACTTTTCGAGCGTGCGAACCGACCGGCCCTGGTTGTGTTCGAGCCAGTCCAGCCAGCCCTGGATCAGTTCGTCGTCAGTCATCGCATTCCCGGAGGGGAGGGGGAGAAAAACCCGTGGCACCGTGGCACGGCCCTTTCAGTATAGCAAAACATCGTAAAAACAACGATTTGCGCACACCTCCGGTGCCACAGAATAGCCCGTGGCACAGCCTCCAATCTGTGGCACCCCTCCAGACGCCCGTGGCGAATCCGTGGCACCGATCTTCCTGCCTGGCAGGGCCTCTATTCCTTCCTTCCTTCCTTTTTTTCAAAGAGATAGAGAGATAGAGATAGGGGGATGAACGAAAAGCGCGAAGTGGCAAAAACGGCCCAAACCGTGGCAAATTGCAGGCATTCCGTGGCAAAACGACGGGGCACTGCGGCGCGTGTTTGCTCTGAAAACAACAGGTTGACCGAGAAAGGGGCCGTAAACCACGGGTTTTCAGTTCTCCCCCTCTATGGGAAATGACCGTGCGCGCACAGATACGCGTCATTAGGGGCGCGCATAGGGGAGGTGGGGCTCGATCGACCAGGTCGCTCAGGCTGGACTGGAGAGGCCGGATCGGCGCCGTAGAGCGCCGGGATTTTGGAAGAATTTTGGAACTTTTTTGGAACCGGCCTTCTCGACCGCCCACGAAAAAGCCCGGCAAACCGCAGTCTGCCGGGCTTTTGTGTTGGTAGGCGCGATTGGATTCGAACCAACGACCCCCACCATGTCAAGGTGGTGCTCTAACCAACTGAGCTACGCGCCTGTCGTCGAACGGATGCGCATTCTACCGGGTCGTCGTGGGGTGTCAACTGCAATTTTTGATCAGCGCGAGCGACGATGCGAAGACGCCGCTCAGACTCACTTCTCTGTCTTGTTCGAGAGAATAATCCAGATGCGCCGAGGCCGTGCAGGACATATTTCTCTGACCAAGACTTGTTGGCCCTGATGTCCTGCATTCGATGACAGAGCGGCAGCGTTTAGGCCTTGATCTCTCGGCACTGCTCGGCTCTGAAGACCTCACCCTCGCGGAAGAGTTTGCACTCGATGGTCTTGGTAGCGCCATCCGCGGGCAAGCCCTCGCTAGCAAGCCCTAATTTGGTGAGGCTATCCATTTGCGCGGAAGTGGAGGGTGCATAATCGAACCGTAGCGTTGCCTCACCGATTCGTTGCACGCCAAGTTCGGTCTCTCGCTCGAAGATCCTCTCCATCCGATCGAATTTCCACTGGCCAATTCTTGTGCGAACACTCGACCCGCCCAGTCCGGTCGAGAGCGTCGTTGCCTCTCCCAGCGGAGCATCCGGATTGACGACTTCGAAGACATGAAGCGTCGTCGGGCCCTCCAGCAAGATATCGGCCATCGGTGATGGTTTGTATCCCCCGACACCGTGAGCGGTGATATTCACTTGGTATACGCCCGTGGTTTTCGTGTCGCCGGCGAGTACCGTTTTGGCGTCCTGGTACATCCGGTTGTATGGGGAAATTCCATCGAGATACTCGCGCACGGCCGGGATCTCCCGGAGCTGTGATTTGATCTTCCTTTGAGTGAAAGTCACCTGAACGCCCTCGTGGCGCGTTGCCCGAGCGGGCTGAATATCCAGCAGTTCCTCGCTTGTGGCGCTCGCGAGCTTGAGACGTGGATAGACCCGCTTGGGGAACTTACCTTCGGTGAACTCGATCCGTCCCCGGGACTTTTCGGTCGCGAAGTAGAGCCGTGCCACCTTGGGATATCCCGAAAACCCGCGGCTTCCGGTCCACTCACCGAGGATGACGTCGTTGTTGCTTGTCAGAACACGTCGGTCCTCGCTGCGAAGAAGCCCCTCATCGACGAGTGCGTCAAGAAACGCTTCTCGATCATCGTCTCGATGGTCCTGAAGATTTGCGAAGGCCACAAAGGTTGGGTCCGGCTCGACCCCATCGAGCTCCCGGAAGGAGTCGTGCGACGGCAAATACGCGATGCCACGGCTCGTCGTGAAGGGCAGGTAGATGTTGCCTGGGTGGTCTGCATTCAGTGTTTCGAGCAGTTCGCGGGCATCAGCATCCTGGAGTCGTGCCGGGTCGATCGCTGGCAGATAGAGCATCTCTCCGGTAGACAGGAACGAGTTTTTCTCCACGGGGTAGACGTCCACGGTTCGTTCGGCGAGCGCATCACCGACCAGCGTTCGCATGGTCTCGAGCCGTTCGTTTTCATCTTGCCCCTCGAGGTGGAAACCGAGCACCGGCCCGAGATCCGGTGCGCGTAGCCGGGTGAATGGCGGGGCTTCCATGGGTACTGACCCGTTAACCACCTGCGGGTTGGTTTCCACCCATTCAGCGATGGCCGTTGTGGCCAGTTCTTCGTCATTGGTGCAGCCGACCAGCCCTACCAACGTAGCTGTCGCCATCAAGGCGAGACCGGCGCGGCGTGAGTAGTGATAAGCAACTTGAGTGCAAGGGGTTCGGCGGGAAATAGCAAGCATCAGGCTAATCCTCCTTGATCTACCAGTGGATGAAATCGAAATCATCGAGCCGATAAGGCGCGGTTGCCGGCATCCTTGGCTCGGCGGCAACAAAGCTTATCAACATCGGCCACACCATATGAGCTCGACGTCGAAATGACCGGATGGGTCCTCTGGCCGGTGACTACCGGTTCAGGATGAGCGTGCTTGTCAATCGCTCGCACCCCGACAATGGTTCCATGGCCGGGAAAGCCCGCCAGACCCGGTCTGACGAGGTGCCTTCAATCCTGTAACCTCATCGCCTTCTAGGCGATGACAAGGCAAAGGAACGGTGCACAAGAGAATGAATAAAGCCGAACAGAAATTTCTGAAGGAGCTGGACGACAAGCTCTGGTCGGCCGCCGACAAACTGCGCGCCAACCTGGATGCGGCCAACTACAAGCACGTCGTGCTGGGGCTGATCTTCCTCAAGTACGTCTCCGATGCCTTCGAGGAGCGCCAGCGTCAATTGCGCGCCCTGTTCCAGTTCGACCGCGAGGACAACATCTACTACCTCCCGCGCGATGACTTCGATTCCGACGCCGACTACCAGGAGGCGCTGGAAGAGGAACTGGAGGTGCTGGACTACTACCGCGAGGCCAACGTCTTCTGGGTGCCCAAAGCTGCCCGCTGGCGCACCTTGAAAGAAAAGGCCGTGCTGCCGGTCGGCAGCGTGCTATGGCAGGACGAGCAGGGCAACGACGTCAAGCTGCGCTCGGTCTCCTGGCTGATCGACAACGCGCTGGAAGAGATCGAGAAGAGCAACGCCAAGCTCAAGGGTATCCTCAACCGCATCAGCCAGTACCAGCTGGAAAACGACAAGCTGCTCGGCCTGATCAACACCTTCTCGGATACCTCCTTCACCCGCCCGGTCCAGGACGGCGAGGAACTGAACCTGCACAGCAAGGACATCCTCGGTCACGTCTACGAGTACTTCCTCGGCCAGTTCGCCCTGGCCGAAGGCAAGCAGGGCGGGCAGTACTACACCCCCAAGAGCATCGTCACCCTGATCACCGAAATGCTCGAACCCTACTCGGGCCGCGTGTTTGACCCGGCCATGGGCTCCGGCGGATTCTTCGTCTCCTCGGATCGTTTCATCGAGGAGCATGCCAAGGAGCAGCACTACGACCCCGCCGAGCAGCGCAAGCACATCTCCGTCTACGGCCAGGAATCCAACCCCACCACCTGGCGGCTGGCCGCCATGAACATGGCCATCCGCGGCATCGACTTCAACTTCGGCAAGAAGAACGCCGACAGCTTTCTCGACGACCAGCACCCCGACCTGCGCGCCGACTTTGTCATGGCCAACCCGCCGTTCAACATGAAGGACTGGTGGAGCGAATCACTCGCCGACGATGCCCGCTGGCAATACGGCACCCCGCCGAAGGGCAACGCCAATTTCGCCTGGCTGCAGCACATGCTCCACCATCTGGCGCCCACGGGCAGCATGGCCCTGCTGCTGGCCAACGGTTCGATGAGCTCCAACACCAGCGGGGAAGGCGACATCCGCCGCCGGCTGGTGGAGGAAGACTTGGTCGAATGCATGGTCGCCCTGCCGGGCCAGTTGTTCACCAACACCCAGATCCCCGCCTGCATCTGGTTCCTGACCAAGGACAAGGCCAACGGCGTCGTCTTTGATGAGAAAAAGCGCGACCGCCGTGGTGAGCTGCTGTTCATCGATGCGCGGAACTGTGGCCACATGAAGGACCGCGTTCTCCGTGACTTCAGCAACGAAGACATCTCCCGAATCGCCGACACCTTTCACGCCTGGCAGCGCGGCGAGGGCTACGAGGACGTGCCCGGCTTCTGCAAGGCGGCCGCGAGTCTCGATGAGATCGAGAGGCACGACTTCGTGCTCACCCCAGGCCGTTACGTGGGCGTGCCGGAACAGGAAGACGACGGCGAGCCCTTTGCCGAGAAGATGGCGCGCCTGACCGGAAAGCTGCGGGAGCAGTTTGCCGAGAGCGACCGGCTGGAGGCGGAGATCAAGCGGAATCTTAGGGGGCTGGGGTATGAGCTCTGAATGGCCCTTGCTAACGTTGGAAGAGGCGGGCGTGCGCCTTATTGACTGTGATCACAAGACGCCGAAGGCTCGGGAAGAGGGATATCCCTACGTTGGAATACCTCAGCTAAAAGATGGCCGGATTGTTCTCGATGGCGCACGTCTGATCTCGGAAGAAGATTTCAATCAGTGGCGCCGCAAAGCTAAGCCCATTGATGACGACGTGATTCTTTCGCGTCGTTGCAACCCCGGTGAGTCCGCCTACGTCCCCAGCGGACTGGAGATCGCTTTAGGACAGAATTTGGTTTTGTTGCGATCTGACGGGGTGTGGGTATATCCCCCATTCTTGAGGTGGGTAACTCAAGGCCCGCATTGGTGGTCTCAAGTTGGGAAATATCTGAATGTTGGCGCTGTTTTTGACAGCCTGAAATGTGCTGATATCACCAAATTCGAAGTATTCCTGCCGCCAATTAGAGAACAGAAAAAAATCGCAGATATTCTTGGTGGTATCGATCACAAAGTTCTCTTAAATCAACAAATAAACCAAACCCTCGAACAGATGGCCCAGGCCATCTTCAAGAGCTGGTTTGTCGATTTCGAGCCGGTCAAGGCCAAGATTGCTGCCCGCGAGCGTTGGCAAGCCCACCAATCGGCCCAACAACCGGCATCGCCGGTCTGCTACGCCGCGGAGCTGGAGCCGGAATCTGTAGATCCAGAACTCGAGACCCGCATGGCGCTCGCTGCCATGCAGGCCATTTCCGGCAAGACAGAAGCGCAGCTGGCCCGCTTACAGACCGAACACCCGGAGCACTACGCCGAACTCCGCGCCACCGCCGACCTGTTCCCCGCGGCCATGCAAGAGAGTGAGTTGGGGGAAATCCCGGAAGGCTGGAGGGTCGCTCCTTTTTCCGACCTTGCTCGATTGGATACGACGTCTGTTAAACCGGCTCAGCAGCCTGAAAAAGAATGGGAGCATTACAGCATCCCGGCGTTTGATGATGGTCAAACGCCAGCGCATGAGTTCGGAGCCGATATCAAGAGCAACAAGTACAAGGTCCATCGATCCGCCGTACTGGCTTCCAAGCTGAACCCGCACTTCCCGAGAACGTGGATTCCCCTTGTGGAGGACGAAACGGCGGCGATTTGTTCAACTGAGTTTATGCCGTTCGTACCATTGGAAGAATCCCATAGGCCCTTCGTGGCCGGGATGGTCACTTCCGCGCCGTTTCAAAGCGGGATAATGATGCGTGTGACCGGTTCTACCGGCAGTCGGCAACGGGCGCAGCCCAAACAAGTGGCGGTCATGGATGTGGTGACGCCCCCGACCGCGTTGATCGCAGCTTACTCAAAGTTGGCTGATCCCCTGATGGCTAGCACCGCGAGGAATATTTCCCAGTCGCAAACGTTAGCGAAGTTGCGAGACACACTCTTACCCAAACTTCTCTCCGGCGAGATCACCGTGCCGGAAGTCGATAGCCAGCTAGACGAAGCCACGGAGACGGCGCATGTTTAAGATCGACCCGACCGCCAATCGCATCAGTCCGCTGGAAGTGAAACGCTTTGCCGAACTCGGGTTTACCGAGCGCAAGCACCTGCAGGAGTGGCTGGAGAACACCCCGCAGGCGCTGGCACAGGGGGAAGGCGAGGAGCTGCTGATTATCCAGAAGGAGTTCGACGGCTTCGACGACACCCGAGAGCGGCTGGACCTGCTGGCCATCGACAAGGACGGCAACCTGGTCATTATCGAGAACAAGCTCGATGACACCGGACGGGATGTGGTCTGGCAGGCGCTCAAGTACGCGGGCTACTGCGCCAACCTGAGCAAGTCGCAGGTGGTGGACATCTACCAGCGCTACCTCAACCAGAAGGCCCAGGAAGACGGCACGGAGCCGGGCAGTGCCGAGGAGAACCTGGTCGAGTTCCTGGAGGTGGATGGCCTGGAGGCGGCGCAGATCAACCGCATCAAGACGCAGCGCCTGATTCTGGTTGCCGCGCACTACCGCAAGGAAGTGACCAACACCGTGCTCTGGCTTAGCCAGTTCGGCATTGCCTGCCAGTGCTTCAAAGTCACGCCGTACCAGGCCGGCGAGGAGCTGTTCCTGAATGTCGAGCAGATCATCCCCACGCCGGAGTCCAGCGAATTCATGATCGGCATGGTGGCGAAGGAAGCCGAGGAGAAAAGCGCCGACAGCGAGCAGAAGCACCGGCACACGCTGCGGCTGGCGTTCTGGGAGCAGGCGCTGGACGCCTTCGGCAAGAGCAGCTGCTCCCTGTACAACAACATCAGCCCGGC
This sequence comes from Guyparkeria sp. SB14A, assembly GCF_005096345.1. Lineage (NCBI taxonomy): Bacteria > Pseudomonadati > Pseudomonadota > Gammaproteobacteria > Chromatiales > Thioalkalibacteraceae > Guyparkeria > Guyparkeria sp. SB14A. The sequence continues at coordinate 113,871 of NZ_SWAW01000001.1, forward strand.
AAAGGACCACTGGCTGAGTGCGGGCTCCGGGGTGACCGGCATGCCGTACCAGCTGATCTTCGGCAAGAACGAGATCCGGGTGGGGCTGAGCATGCAGAACAGTGAGGCGGCCGCGAACCGGTTTGTCTTCGAGCGACTGGAAGAGCGCAAGACCGAGATCGAGGATGCCTTCGGTGCCGAGCTGACTTGGTTACCCCTGCCGAACAAGAAGGCCTGCCGGATTCAGTATGCCAAGGCCGTAGACGGTTACGACAAGGCGAACTGGCCGGCGATGATCGAGTGGCTGGTCGAGCACATGACCCGGCTGGAGACGGCCCTTCACGACCCGCTCAAGCAGGTCAACCAGCAACTTAAGCAGGTGTCGTTCGGTAGCGAGGAGGTCGCTGGGGCGTAGTTGGCCTTTGAGCCGAATATAGGCCACAATCGGCTCACTATCTGATTCGATTGGGTGGGTGATTCGGCTCATGTATATCTGGGAACAGGCTGACTGGCCGCGATTTCGCTGGGACGACGCGGCACTGCGTCCGCGGCTGGATGCGGTGCGCTTGCTGCAAGGGCGATTGCTGGGCCGTGCCGATGCCGCGCCCGAGCAGGACGACCTGGCATTCGAAATGGACGCGTTGATCCAGAACGCGATCCGCACCTCGGAAATCGAGGGTGAGCACCTGGATGTGGGCTCGGTGCGTTCTTCCGTTGCCCGCCAATTGGGGGTGGAACAGGCCGGCGTACCGGCCAGGACCACGCCGGAATCCGAATCGCTGGTGGCGTTGCTGCTGCACGCCACGCGTGAGCCGGACGAGCCGCTCTCTCGCGACGGGTTGTGTCATTGGCAGTCGTTGCTGTTTCCCGAGGGGCCGGGATGGCTTGAGAAGGTGCACGTCGGCGAGCTGCGCGGCGAGCAGCCGATGCAGGTGGTTTCGGGCCGGCTGGATCGCCCCACGGTGCACTTCGAGGCCCCGCCTCGGGATCGGCTGGAGGCGGAACTGGACGCGTTTGTGGACTGGTTCAATCGTCCGCCGGGCGGGCTGGACGGTCTGTTGCGGGCGGGCATCGCGCACTTGTGGCTGATTACCCTGCACCCGTTTGACGACGGAAACGGGCGGGTCACCCGGGCCGTGACGGATCGGGCGCTGGCACAAGCGGAGCGCCAATCGGCGCGGTTCTATTCGCTGAGTGCCGCGATCATGGCCCGGCGGAATGCCTACTACGACCAGTTGGAACGGGCCCAGCGCGGCGATTTGGACATCACGCCCTGGCTGGCGTGGTTTCTCGATACCCTGGAAGCGGCGTTGCGCCAGGCGCTGGAGCGGCTGGATCGGGTGCTGGCCAAGGCCCGCTTCTGGCAACAGCATGCCACCACCGTGCTCAGCGAGCGGCAGATCAAGGTGCTCAACCGGCTGCTGGATACGGCGGGCGAGGAGTTCGAGCACGGCATCAACGCCCGCAAGTACCAGTCGCTGGCGAAAGTGAGCAAGGCCACCGCCACGCGAGATCTCGCCGATCTGGTGGAAAAAGGCTGTCTGCGGAAGTTGCCCGGTGGTGGTCGAAGCACCCGCTATGCCCTGGGCGGGCAGGGCGGGGACGACACATGGCACCAGTGAGTCGGCTCCTGGCAAGCCGACAGGAGCACTGAGCCGAATAGGGATTGTATTCGGCTCAGATGGCGGGGCAGGTATTGTTTGGTGTGCTCGGCCAACAGGCTCGGCCACCGCTGCGCCACCGTGGGAATGCGAGATAGGGACACGTCGAAGGACGGATAGATGACGGAAGACGAACTCGAACGACAATGCCTGCACTGGTTTGCTGAGGGCGGTTGGGAGACCGCTCATGGCCCGGATCTGGCTCCGGATGGCCTGTCACCGGAGCGGGCGGATTATCGCCAGGTGTTCTTGCTGGCGGACCTGGAAGCGGCGGTGCGGCGGATCAATCCGCATTTGCCCGAGTCGGCGGTCGAGCAGGCGGTAGCCGCGGTGCGCACGCCGGAGAGCCCGGATGTGGTGTTCGCCAACCGGGCTTTTCACCGTCTGCTGCTCGACGGGGTGCCGGTGATCTACAAGCGCGGCGACGAGCGGGTGCACGATCACGCCTTCCTGGTCGACTTTGGCGAGTTGGCGGCCAACCGCTTCCGGGTGATCAACCAGTTCACCATCGATGGCAGCAAGCAGTTGCGCCGCCCCGACGTGGTCTGCTTTATCAACGGTCTGCCGCTGGCGATGCTGGAGCTGAAAAGCCCCAACGCCGAGAACGCGACGGTCTGGGATGCCTTCAACCAGATCCAGACGTACAAGGACGAGGTACCGGATCTGTTCGTCACCAACGAGGCCTCCGTCATCAGCGACGGGTATACCGCCCGGGTGGGGTCGCTGACCGCCAACCCGGAACGGTTCATGCCTTGGCGCACGCTGCGCCACGAGGACGACAAGCCGCTGCTTCACTGGCAACTCGAGACCATGGTGCGCGGTTTTTTCGATCGCGAGCTGTTTCTCGATTACGTCCGCCATTTCGTGCTGTTCGAGTCGGATTCCGACCGGCTGGTGAAGAAGATCGCCGGCTATCACCAGTTCCACGCGGTACGCGATGCGGTGCGCGCCACGGTGATCGCCGCGCAGGCGGTGGATGAACCTGGGGTGCGCGAAAAGCGGGCGACCTATGGCGACGAGGTGGAGGCCGGCAGCAAGAAGGCCGGGGTGGTCTGGCACACGCAGGGGTCCGGCAAGAGCATCTCGATGTGCTGCTATGCGGGCAAGCTGTTGCAGCAGCCGGAGATGAACAACCCGACGCTGGTGGTGGTGACCGACCGCAACGACCTCGACGGCCAACTGTTCGCGACGTTCAACGCGGCACAGGAGCTCCTGAAGCAGGAGCCGGTGCAGGCGGACGATCGCGAGACGCTGCGCCGACTGCTGGCCGAGCGCGAATCCGGCGGGATCATCTTCACCACGGTGCAGAAGTTCGCGCTGCTGGAGGACGAGCGCGGCCATCCGATCCTCAACGACCGGCACAACATCGTGGTGATCTCGGACGAGGCACACCGCAGCCAGTACGGACTGAAGGCGACGCTGAAACAGGACGGGCAATACAAGTACGGCTATGCGCGCCACATGCGCGATGCGCTGCCCAATGCCTCGTTCATCGGCTTTACCGGCACGCCGGTGGCGAGCGAGGACAAGGACACCCGCGCGGTGTTCGGTGACTACGTCTCCATCTACGACATCCAGGACGCGGTCGACGATGGCGCCACCGTGCCGATCTATTACGAGTCACGCCTGGCGAAGCTGGACATCAACCGCGACGAGATCGAGGCCTTGTCCGAGCAGGTCGACGAGGTAGTCGAGGACGAGGAAGACGTCGGAAGCAGGGAGAAGACCAAGGGCGAATGGAGCCGGCTGGAAAAGCTGGTGGGCGCCGGGCCGCGCATCGAGGAGGTGGCCGCCGATCTGGTGGCGCACTTCGAGGAGCGCAACCGCACCATCGAGGGCAAGGCGATGATCGTGGCGATGAGTCGCGAGGTCTGCGTGCGTCTTTACGATGCGATCGTCGCGCTGCGCCCGGAGTGGCACGACCCGGACCCGGAAAAGGGCGCGATCAAGGTGGTGATGACCGGGTCGGCTGCCGACAAGCCGCTGCTGCAACCGCACATCTATAACAAGAAGGTGAAGAAGCGCTTGGAAAAGCGCTTCAAGGACGAGAATGACCCGCTCAAGCTGGTGATTGTGCGCGACATGTGGCTGACCGGATTCGATGCGCCCGTCTGCCACACCATGTACGTGGACAAGCCCATGAAGGGGCACAATCTCATGCAGGCGATCGCCCGGGTGAACCGCGTGTTCAAGGACAAGCCCGGTGGGCTGGTGGTGGACTACATCGGCATTGCGAACGAGCTCAAGCAGGCGCTCAAGACCTACACCGACGCCAAGGGCAAGGGCGAACCGACGCATAGTGCGGAGGAGGCCTTCGCCATCCTGCTGGAGAAGCTGGACATCATTCGCGGTATGTTCGCGCCCGGACCGCACGGCGAGGGCTTCGATTATAGCGGTTTCGAGACCCGGCCCAACGAGCTGATCCCGCCGACGGCCAACTACATCTTGAGTCTGGAAGACGGCAAGAAACGGTTTCTCGATACCGTGCTGGCGATGAACAAGGCGTTCTCCCTGTGCAGCACGCTGGACGAGGCGCGCGGGTTGCAGAAAGAGGTGGCGTTCCTCTCACAGGTCAAGACCGCGATCACCAAGTTCACCAGCGTGGACCGCAAGCTGACGCAGGACGAGAAGAACTCGGCCTTAAAGCAGATCCTCGACAACGCGCTGGTCGCCCAAGGCGTGACCGACGTGTTTGCCCTGTGCGGGTTGGACAAGCCCAATATCGGGCTGCTCTCCAACGAGTTTCTCGAGGACGTGCGGCAGATGCCGTACAAGAACCTGGCCGTCGAGCTGCTGGAGAAGCTGCTTAAAGACGACATCAAGGCGCGCACGCGCAACAACGTGGTCCAGGAAAAGAAATACGGCGACCGTCTGCAGGAGACGCTGCGCAAGTACAACAACCGTGGCATCGAGACGGCGCAGGTGATCGAGGAGCTAATCGCCATGGCCAAGCAGTTCCAGGAGGAACTGGAACGCGACGAGGCGTTGGGCCTGAATCCCGATGAAGTGGCCTTCTACGATGCGCTGGCCAACAACGAGAGCGCGGTACGTGAGCTGGGCGACGAGATTCTGAAGAAGATCGCCGTCGAGATCACGGAAAAGTTGCGCCGATCGACGACCGTTGACTGGCAGGTGCGCGAGAGCGTGCGCGCCAAGTTGCGGATTCTGGTGCGTCGTACCCTTCAGCGCTACAAGTACCCACCAGACAAGGCGTCAGAGGCCGTTGATCTGGTTCTGAAGCAGGCAGAGGTCCTGTCGAGTAGCTGGAGTCACTGATCGGTGTGAATTGCCCCTGGTTTGTGAGGCATTCGCGAGCCCGTTGAAATAGCGCCCGCCCACTTTTTGCAGACGGCCACGTCAGGATGAGCAGCTGTAATGGGAAACGCCGCCGACATGGAACAGGGATGAGGGCTTGAGTCGGTAGTATTTTTCTTCTATCGCTTTTGATTGCTCGGCGTATGGCTGCGTCATTACCTCCTGGAGTTCCCTGATTGCCGAATAGTCGCCGGCCGCTGCTTGTTGGTAGGCGGGCACGAGAAACCACTCTCTCAAGGTGTATTTCGGGTTGACCCTTTTCATGGCCTTGGAGATCTCGTCCCGCCTTCTAGCCAACTCGGTTGCCGACTGGGTGTCATCATCGACGCCGATGAGCCCTCTCCACTTGGTCAGCCACTCGGACCAGCGCTCTTCGGTCGCTTGGGTGTCTTCCGACGCCGGAGTGTTTGAGGCCCCGAGATCGGCATAGAAGCTCTTCGTGAGCGGCTCGATGCTGTCGGGAACCGCCGAAAGCTCACGGAAGAAGAGGGTGTAATCCACCGGGGTGGTGGTCATCAGCGTTTGCAGTTCGACGAACAACTCGGCGTTGACCGACGCCAGGCCCAGTTTGCGGGCCCACATCCGTTCCAGTTTCTCGCCCATGATCTTGGCGAAGTCGCCTTCAATCGCGTCCAGTTGCGCGATGGCTTCCGGGGCGTCGTCCACCAGGGGGCGTAGGGTCGTGCAGAACGTGCGGAAATTGCGTTCCGCGGCGGCGGGCTGGTTGGAAAAGCAGAAATGACGCCCACCGCCGGTCCAGGGTTGAAAGTAGAGGTCGAAGACCTCGCAAAACCCGAACGGGCCGTAGTCGAGCGTAAAGCCCCCAGCGGCGCAGTTGTCGCTGTTGAAGTTGCCCTGGCAGTAGCCCACCCGGATCCAGTCGGCTACCAGCGAGGTGAGCCGGTCTCGGAACGCGTGCGCCAGCGCGAGGATCTGTTCGCCAAGCCCCGCGTCTCGATCGACGTCCTCGGCGTATTCCCGCTCAATTAGGTGCAAGACGAGCGCTTCGAGTTCTTCCTTCGCGCCCGGGTGAGCCTGTTTGCGGGCGCGGCGGCTGAAGAGTTCGAGCTGGCCGACCCGGATGAACGAGGGCGCCACCCGGGTGGAGATGGCGACCGGTTCCCGAACCAGGATGTCGGGGTTCATGGCCTCGCTGCCCTCCGAGTACCAGGGCCGATCGACGGTTTCGGTTTTCGATACATACAGGCTCAACGACCGCGATGTCGGTACGCCGAGGGCGTGCATGTGCTCCTGAGCGAGGAATTCGCGAACGCTGGAGCGCAGGACTGCCCGGCCATCCGCGCCCCGGCAGTAGGGCGTGCGACCGGCGCCTTTCAGTTGCATCTCCCATCGTTTTCCCCGTGTCACGACCTCGAGCACGGAAATGGCCCGGCCGTCGCCGTAGCCATTGCCGGTCTGAAACGGGCACTGGCGGTCGAATTCCGTGCCGTAAATGGACAGGGCGTAGCCACAGGCCCAGCCGACACGGCTCATCGTCTCGGGTACGACGGAAAGATCGCCGGAAAACAGCCGGATGAACGCGTCGGACCGGGCGAGACGCTCGTCGAAACCCAGCTCGCGGAAAAGCGCTCGACCGTGGGCGACGTACTCCGGGTTCTCGAGCGGGGTCGGCCTGACGGGCACGTAGTGCCCGGAGAAGACCTGTCTGGGGTCGTGGTCGTTACCGTCGCTCGTCGCCTCGGGATCGCGGTTGAGCGTACTCATCAGGGAGTAGTCGACGACGTGGGCGAGCGCCTCCAGGCTTGAGATGGCCGGGGGCTTTTCGGGCGTGTAGCCGTGGTGCTCTTGTTGGGTCGGGTCGTTGCTCATGGGCGTTCTGGTTACCGGTCGCGTGTTGCCGTGCCGAGTGACGAGGTCGGGCCAAGAATGGGCGTGGACGGGAAGCGGGTCGGGTTTGCCCGTCGCGCTGGGGCGGCTGTCAGGCACCCGTCAATACGTGGGCATGTCGCGGTCGACTTGCGCGGCCCAGGCATCGACGCCGCCGGTGAGGTTGATCACGTCGGTGAAACCCTGCTGTTCCAGGAACCGGGCAACCTGCATGCTGCGCATGCCGTGGTGGCAAATGCACACGATCGGCGTGTCTTTCTCCAATTGTTCGACGTTTGCCGGGACGGTGTTCATCGGCATCGTCCGTGAGCCCTCGATATGACAGAGCTGGTATTCCCACGGCTCTCGGACATCGAGCAACAACGGGCTGACGCGACTTTCGTCGTCGAGCCACCCGGCTAACTCGTTGGCGTTGATGTTTTGCATCGATTGGGATCATCCTCGGGAAAAGCCGGCCGGAAACCGGGCATTGGCAGACGACCGTCAGGGTGCGGCGGAGTCGGCGGCGAGAAAGACGGCGTCGGGCCGACGGCAATGTCGGCGTCACGACAGCGCTCGACGGCCAGGGCGTTGCCGAACGGTTGCGACGACCGACCGGAACTCAAGCCGGGCCGATCGCTCTGCGGGGCGAATACTGTACTAGTATGGTCGGATATTGTTCCACAGAGATCCCGGGCGGCAAAGTCGCATCGGGGCAGGGATTTCACGTGCGAGCAGAGCGAAGTCGAGGAGGATCCCGTGACCTATGTCGTGACCGAGAACTGCATCAAGTGCAAGTACACCGATTGCGTCTCCGTGTGTCCCGTGGACGCCTTTTGCGAGGGGCCCAATATGCTGGTCATCGATCCCGAGGTATGCATCGACTGCGACGTGTGCGTACCCGAGTGCCCGGCGGGAGCGATCTACGACGAGAACGACGTGCCCGAGGGGCAGACGTCATTCATCGAGCTGAACTGGGAACTGTCTGGGCAATGGCCGACGATCTCCCAGATGAAGGACCCACCGGCCGATGCCGAGGACTGGGATGGCGTCACGGGCAAGCTCGAGTATCTCGAGAAATAACCGCTTTCCCGTCGTGTCGGCCGACCTGCCACGCTGACGACACGGGCTCGCGTCGGTCTTCGGTGGCGGCGCTCCCGATCGGAGAACGCGGCCCCACATGGGGCTTGCCTTCAAGGAAGGCCGGCACGACTCGTCAGGCCCCGCAGACCGGCAAGGCATTCGTGCAGGGTTTCCTTAACTGGTTCCGGATCGGCGGTCACGTTTTAGTGGCGAGAGGGCCGCGATGTGCTCGGGGGACAGTCCGCAACAGCCACCCAGGACCTGCGCGCCTTGCTCGATCCATCCCTCGGCGTAGCGGCGAAGCTCACGCGGCGCGATCACGTCCTCGAACTGCCAATGCGGGGACTTGAAATACCCCGAGTCCGGGTAGGCCATCAGCGGGCCGTCGAACGTCGCGCGCAGGCTGTCCAGGGCCTCACTGACCAGGTTCGCCGGCGTGTGCATGATGCCGGCGGCATCGACGTCCCAGTCGTGGAGGATCGAGACCAGTTGCGCGAACGGGATGTCGTCCCCGGGGCCGAACCCGAGGAGCGAGCCATCCTCGCCGCGCCGGGCGGAGAACCCCGCCCAGACGGGCAGGCCGGTCCGGGCGGCCGCCTCGAAGACGAGCGGCATACGGGCCGGGTCGTACATCATCTCAAGCAGGAGCAGGTCGCAGCCTTCGTCGCGCAGTAACTGCGCCTGCTCGCGGAGCGCCTCGGCCATCGTGTCGAGCCCGATGGCGCCGCTGTCCGGCCGCGCCGAGCCGGTGGCGATGGGGCCGCGGTGGGAGAGGGAGCCGGCGATCAGGACCTCGGGGCGACCGCTGCGATCCCTGGCCTGACGCGCGGCGCGGACCGCCGCCCGGTTGATGGCCTCGAACTGGTCGACCAGTCCATCCAGCTCGAGCAACGCGCGCGACGTGGCGTAGGTGTTCGCCGTGATGATGTCGGCGCCGGCGTCGATGTAGTCCCGGTGGATCCGTTCGAGTGTGTCGAGGTGATCGAGGGAGGCCGAGCCGCTCCACGCGTTCGTGCTCATGGGCACGCCGCGCTTTTCCAGCTCCGTGCCGGTCGCCCCGTCAAGGAGCCGGACCTCGCCTGCTTGCAACCGTGTGTACGTCATCGTGATGCCATCCCGAATCGCCGCGCTGTTTGTCTCATTGTGGCAAACCGGGATGGCGTCATGGCGATGCCCGCTCCGGCACGCAACGACTCGCATCGAGCACGAATCGATCGTCGGCCGTGCGATACCAGATGCCGGTGTCGACCAAGGGAAGGTCTGCACGAATGCCATGCCACTCTGGCTTGGCGAGTCGCTCGTGATCAAGGCGCGGTGTCGCCGGCGTGCCGGTGGCCACGTCAAGACATCGCAACGCGGAGCACGGGCGACTCGCCTAGCCCCGCAGGGCGCGCCTTGAGCCGGGCATCTGCTGCGTTGTCGTCCTTGGAAAGGGAATCACCCTTCCGCGGCGGACGAACGCCTTGCATCTGCCCGGCTCAAGACGCGCAGAGCGGTATGACATTCGTGCAGACCTTCCCAAGGTGTCCTCGCGCAGCGGTTTCTTGGTGTACTGCGTGCAGCCTTGTTCGTCCGTACCCACCGCGACGAACAGCACCGGCGCCCCGGCGGCGAGTACGCCGTCCAGTGTGCCGTATGGGTTGGTCGAGCCGTTCGATGCCGTGGTCGAGCAGGCGGTGAGGAGCAGTGGAGCGATGAGGGCTGTCAGTGTGATGGATGGTCTGATGGGCATGGTTCCCTCTCCCGTGTCTGTCTGTTGCCGGAGTCATCGCTCGATTCGCGGTATCCGTTGGGCGATTCCCGGTGATCCTGGTCGTGCCATGCCTCGGGTTTGTCGCCTGGGGCTCAGGGGAGGCGCACCCTGACTTCCAGGCCCCCGAGCGCCGCCGAACGCGCGAACGTCAGCTCGCCGGCATAAAGCTCGACGATTTCACGCACGATCGCCAGTCCCAGCCCGTGGCCGTCGCGGGATTCGTCCAGGCGCGTGCCCCGCTGCGCCAATGCCTGCAGGGAGTCGGTTGGTACGCCCGGCCCGTCGTCCGCGATGGTGAGGTGCCAACCATCGTCCTCCTGGCTCACTGCCACATCGATGTGGCTGGCCGCCCACTTGGCCGCGTTGTCCAGCAGGTTGCCGACCAGTTCGTACATGTCCTCGCGATCGGCGCGTAGCAAGGCACCAGCGGGGCAGTCGACCCGGTGGGTGAAGGTCTTTTCGGGGTGGAGATGGCGGAACATGCCGAGCAGTCGCGGGAGTTCGCGTGCCACCTCGAAACGCTGACTGCCGCGTGCCTCGCCCGCCATGCGTGCCTGGCGGAGCTCGCGGTCGGTGATGCGGCGCATGCGGGAGACGCCCTCGGCGAGGCGCTCGGCGGTTTCGGCGGGGAGGGTGTCCCGGGATCGTTGCAGCACCTGGTCGATCAGGGTGATCGGGGTCTTCAGGGCATGGGCAAGGTTGCCGAGCGCCTTGCGCGAGCGGGACAGGCGGCGTTGCATCGTGTCCTGCAGGTGGTTGATCTCCTCGACCATGGGCCGGAGTTCCGGCGGGACGGCCTCGTCCAGCCGGTCGATTTCGCCCTCCTGCAGGCGGCGGCAGTCCTGCCGCACTCGATCGAGCGGACATAGGCTTGCCCGGACGATCAGCCGTTGTCCGACGAGCATCATGCCGAGCATGATCAGCGTGAGGACGGCGAAACGCCAGCGGAAGGTCTCGATCCGCTCTTCCAGTGCTGAGAGATCCGCGGCCACGTGTACCTCGATCCAGGTGTCGTCTTTCTGAATCCGGTCGGCATAGACGAGCAAGTGCTGTTCCGCCGGGCCGGTGGCGTGGTAGGTGCCGGGGAACGATTCGAGTTTCCGGGACTGTAACTCGAAATCCCATAGCGATCGAGAGCGCAGCTCGGTGCCGGCCACATCGAGCTGGTAATAATACCCCGAGTAAGGGCGCTCGTAGAGGGGGGTGGCGTAGGCCGGGTCGAGTCGCGGCGCGTCGCCGGTCTGCTCCACGCCAAGGACGAGCACTTCGGCGTCATGCGCGAGGAGGTCGGCGATGTAATTTTTGGTGAGCACCACGGGCGCGCGAGCGGCGACCAGCCAGAACAGGGCCACCAGCACCAGGACGCTGGTCAGCAGCCAGAATGTCAGGCGGGTCTGGATATGGCGGGGCTTGAACCTACTCACGAGCGTTCTCGCGGATCACGATGGAAGACATATCCCTGACCGCGACGCGTCTCGATCCGTTCGCGACCCAGCTTGCGGCGCAGACGCGTGACGTAGGCCTCGATCACGTTGGGATCCCGGTCGTCGTCGAATTCGTAGAGATGATCGGCCAGCCGGCTTTTCGACAGTACGTGCCCCGTGTGATGGACGAAGTAGCGCAGCATGCGGAACTCGGTGCCGGTCAGTTCCACCGGTCTGCCTTCGACCAACGCCTGCTGACGGTCCTCGTTGAGCACGAGGCCGTGGTCCGACTGCATTATCAGGTCGGCAGGGTGTTTGTTGACGCGCCGTGAGAGGGCCCGCAGGCGCGCGACCAGTTCCTCGAGATGGAACGGCTTGGCGAGGTAGTCGTCGGCCCCGGCCTCGAACCCCTCGACCTTCTCGAACCAGGTATCGCGGGCCGTGAGCAGCAGTACCGGTAAGTCCAGACCCTTCTCACGCCATTCGTGCAGTACCGCTAGACCGTCCTTTCCGGGGAGACCGATGTCGAGCACGACCAGATCGTGCACGTGTTCCCTTCCCAGCCAGGCGGCTTCGTCGCCGTGGCGCACCCAGTCGACCGCGTAGCCTCGCTCGCGCAGGCGCGCCTGCAGATCGGCGCCCAGGGTGTCGTCGTCTTCGGCCAAGAGCAGTCTCATCAGTCAGTCGTCATCGTGGTGGCCGCTCCCAAAGAATTCCCCGGTTTCCTTGTGTTCGGAGAGAAGTCGGCCATCACGCGCATCGAAGCGCATTTCGTGGTACTGGTCGTCCTTGCCGTAGACGGTAATCTCGTATATCAGCGCCTCCTCGTCGAGCTTGGCCTCCACCATCTGTCCTGGGTGGAAGGCCTGGGGTCGACCAAGGAGTTCGGCCAGGGAGAGGAGCTCGCCGCGTTGATGCGGCTTGAAGACCTGGTTGTGATCCGCCTGGGCCGACGACACGATCGCCAGAACGGCCAGCATTGCCACCGCGACCAAGCCGGTCCGAAGCCACGAGACGACCTTGCGGATCGGTTCGCCGCCCCGGTTATCAGTATGGTTCATGGGATCTCTCCGCTGTCGTGCACGGGCACAAGCCAGTATCGCAGACCCAGGCCGGCGAGTTCATCCCGCATGGCCTGGATCAACGACTGGGCCTGATCCGACTCGATTTCCAGGTGAAACACCGCGCGGCGCTGGCGTCCCGTGACCTGTTCGACTAGGTTGAACCGGCCGTGCTCCCGGCTGTGGCCCCAGGCGGCCTCGCCGGTAAAGCCGGACAGTTCGTCGCGAACTAGCAGCCAGTCGACCACGACTTCCTCGACGTCCGGGCGGGCGATCAATGTCAGCAACACGTCATTCATGCTTCGGCTCCCTGGCGGTCGGCTTGGGGTGCCGCTTCACCGAAGCGGCGGTAGAGGATGGGCAGCAGCACCAGGGTCAGCAGGGTGGAGGTCACCAGCCCGCCGATGACCACCGCCGCGAGCGGCCGCTGGATCTCCGAGCCCGGCCCGGTCGCGAACAGCAGCGGGATCAGGCCGAAGGCGGCGGTGGCGGCCGTCATCAACACCGGACGCAAGCGCCGCTTGGCCCCCTCGATCACGGTGTCATGCAACGACAGCCCCAGCCCTCGCAACTGGTTGAAATAGCTCACCAGCACCACGCCGTTGAGCACCGCGATGCCCAGCAGGGCGATGAAGCCCACCGAGGCCGGTACCGACATGTATTCGCCGGATATCCACAGGCCGAACACGCCACCGATCAAGGCAAAGGGGATGTTCAGTAGCACCAGAATGGCCTGGCGGATCGAGCCGAAGGTGGTGAACAGCAGGAGGAAGATCAGGCCGATCGAGACCGGCACCACCATCCCCAGTCGCTTGGCCGCACGTTGCTGGTTCTCGAACTCGCCGCCCCACGCGAGGCGATAACCCGTATCGAGCGATACCTGGTCGCCCACCGCCTTGCGGGCATCCTCGACAAAACCGACCAGATCGCGGCCGGCGACGCTCGCGGCCACCACGACGAAACGCTCGCCCAGCTCGCGCTCGACCTGAACCGGGCCCTCGACGCGCTCGATCGATGCCAGAGCCGACAGGGGCAATCGTTGACCACCGGGCAGGCTGACCAACAGTTCGCGCATCGCTTCCGGTGAACTGGCGATCTCGCGGCTGCCGCGGATCATCAGCGGTGTGCGCCGTATGCCCTCGTAGACCGTGCCGACGCGTTTGCCCTCGAGTTGCGCGCGCAAGACGGTCTGTAGCTCTTCAATGGCCAGCCCATAGCGCCCGGCGGCCTGCCGGTCGGCGGTGATTTTCAGGTACTGCACGCCCTCGTTGCTGGTATAGAAGACATCCGAGGCACCATCGATACCGCGCACGGTCTCGGCGATCGCCTGGGCCTTCTCGTTGAGCACGTCAAGGTCGGGGCCGTACAACTTGATCGCCAGATCCCCGCGCACCCCAGTCAGCATCTCGGAGACGCGCATCTCGATAGGTTGGGTGAAGGCATGGGCCACGCCCGGGAAGTCGGCCAGGACCTCGCGGATGGCATCGATCAGTTCCTCCTTGGTCTCGAAGCGCCATTCCTCGCGCGGTTTCAGCACCAGGAAGTTGTCGGTATCGTTGAGACCCATCGGGTCCATGCCCAATTCGTCGGACCCCGTGCGGGCGATCACGCCGGTGACTTCGGGGACGCGCTCGATCAACGCCTGCTGGAAGCGCTTGTCGATGCGGACCGACTGCCCGAGCGAGATCGACGGCAGCTTCTCCAACTGGACGATCACGTCGCCCTCGTTCATCGTCGGCATGAATATCTTGCCGATCTGGGTGTAGGCCCCGGCCGTTGCCCCCAGGGCCAGCAGGGCGGCTGCGCCGATGGTTTTCGGGTGGGTCAGCGACCAGGCCAGGGCCGGGGTGTAGGCCTTGTGCAATTGGCGCACCAGCCACGGCTCGTCGTGCGGCACATTGCGCAGCAGGAACGTGCTGATCACCGGGATCGCCGTCAGCGAGAGCAGCAGTGAACTACCCAGGGCGAAGACGATGGTCAGCGCCACCGGCTTGAATAGCTTGCCTTCCAGCCCCTGCAGTGTGAGCAGCGGCAAGAAGACGATCACGATGATCAGGGTGCCGGCGGTCACCGGCGCGGCCACTTCGCGCACGGCCCGATAGATCACGTGCAACCGGGGCAGGCACTTGGCCTCCTTTTCCCGCCCCAGGTGGGCGACGATGTTCTCGACCACCACGACGGCGGCGTCGACCAGCATGCCGATCGCGATGGCCAGCCCGCCCAGGCTCATCAGGTTGGCGGACATTCCCACCTGATCCATGAGAATGAAGGTCAGTAGGGCAGACAGCGGCAGGATCAGGGCCACGGTCACCGCCGCCCTCAGGTTGCCCAGGAAGATCACTAGGAGGATCAGCACCAGGACGATAGCCTCCTCGAGGGCCTTGGTCACGGTGTGCACGGCCTGGTCGACCAGCGTCCCGCGGTTGTAGAAGACGTCGATGCTCACGCCTTCCGGCAAGGTGGGGGCGAGCTCGTCGAGCTTGTCCTGCACGCCGGCGACGACCTCGCGGGCATTCGCTCCCCGTAGGCCCAGCACCAGGCCCTGGACGGCCTCGCGGTCGCCGTTCTTGGTCACCGCGCCGTAGCGGGTGAGGCTGCCGATCTGGACATCGGCGACGTCGGCGACGTGGATCGGCGCGCCGCCCGGCGTCATCGCCACCACGGTTTCACGCAGATCGTCCAGTTGCGTGACGGCGCCCTGGACGCGCACCAAAAGCGCCTCCTCGCCGTCCTCGACCCGGCCCGCGCCGTCGTTCTTGTTGTTGCGTGACAGGGCATCACGCAGTTGCCCGAGCGTGACACCGCGGGCGCTCATCCTTGCCGTGTCGGGTTCGACCTCGAAGGTACGGACGTGTCCGCCCAGGGCATTGACGTCGGCCACCCCCGGCACCGTCCTCAGGGCCGGACGGATCACCCAGTCGAGCAGCGACCGGCGTTCGGCCAGCGACAGGTTGCCCCCATCGATGGTGAACATGAACATCTCGCCCAGCGGGGTGGTGATCGGTCCCATGCCGCCGGTCGCGTCAGGCGGCAGATCCTCCCAGACGGCGGCGAGACGTTCGGACACCTGCTGGCGGGCCCAGTAGATGTCGGTGCCTTCGGCAAAGTCGATGGTGATTGCCGTCAGGCCGTACTTGGCCACGGAACGGAGCATGCTCTGGTCGGGAATGCCGAGCATCTCGACTTCCACCGGTGCGGTGATGCGCTGCTCGATCTCCTCGGGCGTCATGCCCGGTGCCTTGATGATGATCTTGACCTGGGTGTTCGATACGTCCGGGAAGGCATCGATCGGCAGATTGAGGAAGGCGCGGGTGCCCAGCCCCGCCGTCAGGGCGACCAGCAACAGGATGAACAGGCGCTGGGTAAGCGAGAACCGGATCAGTGCGGCTAACATCACTCACCGCCCCCCATGCCTTGCCAGGCACCCTTGATGGTGGCCACGCCGTCAACGGCCACCTGATCGCCGGCCGACAGTGGGGGGCGGTCACCCGTGTCGCTCACCCGAACGGTCAGCAGGCCATCGGATTCGCCCAGTCGCTCGACGGGGTAGGCATCGAAGCCGCCGTCGGTCGCGACGAAGACGAATGAATTCCCCCCTTGGCGGATGACCGCGTCGCCTGGCACGCGCAGCAGGTTTGCCTGATCGGCGCCCTCGAGACGTACACGCAGGAATTGCCCTGGGCGCAACCGGCCGTCGACAGCCTCTACCCGGGCGCGGATCATGACGGTCTGATCATCCGGATCGATGCGGCTGCCGGTCAGGATGACCTCAGCCTGTATCCCGTTGTCCATGACGATCACCCGGTCACCCGGTTGCACGTCGGCGAGTCGCTCGACCGGGAGCCGCACCTCAAGCCAGAGCGTATCCAACGCACTGATGCGCATCAGTGCAGAGGCGGCGTTGACTCGCTCGCCAGCGGTGATCATCTGTTCCATCACGGTGCCGTCTTGGGGGGCGACGAGATCAAGCACCGGGTCGATACGTCGGGTCTGGTCGAGTTTGTCCAGCGCGGCGTCGCTCATGCCGGCCAGTGACAGGCTCTGGCGCAGGGCGGACAGGCGGGCATCGGACTGGTTGTACGCACCACGGGTCTCGTTGAGGCGGCGCTCGGCGATGATGCCTTCGGCCGCCAGGGACCGGTCGCGTTCCAGGGCCTGTGCCGCCACGCGATGGGTCGCGAGTGTCTCGAGGTAGTCGCTTTGCAGCGTGACCAGACCCGAGCTCAGCAGGCTGGCGACGGGCTGGCCTTGCGTGACGGTCTCGCCCTCGGCCACCCGGACCTGTTGGATCATTCCGTCGACCGGCGCGGCGAGCACGGTCTCGTTGGCCGGTGGCACCCGGACCTCGGCGGGGTAGGCCTGTCCGGCAACATTGCTGGCCGGCTCGGCCGCCGCGGTTTGAATACCCAGTGCCTGAACCTGGGACGCGCTCATGTTGATATCCGCCGCCTGCACGCTCGCACTGGAGATGAGAGCGGTTGCGAGGGCGCCAACGAGCATTTTCTTCATCTGGTGATTCACGGCATGACTCCCTTGGCCTGGTTGTATTCGGCAATGCTGCGCTGCAGCCGGACCCGGCTCATCGCGGCGCGACGTTGTGCGGTAAGTTGACGCGTCTGGACGCGGAGTAGATCGGTAAGCCCGAATTCGCCCAGCGAGTAGCCCCGGCGGGCCAGGGCGAGGCTTTCGTCAGCAAGATCCCGGTGGGCGCGGGCCTGTTCGAGTTCCACCCGTGCTGCGGCGAGTGCCTCTTCGGCTTGGGCAACCGCGAGGCGGATCTGACGTTCCGTCAGGTGAGCAGTCGAACGGGCCTCAGCGAGATTTACATTGGCCCGACCCTGCTCGGGTGCGCGCAGAGACTGCAGCTGGATGGGCAGGGAAAGGGAGATGCCCACGCTGTCAACGGCATCGCGGCCATTTTCCTCCCGGCGGATGTTCATGCCCACGGTTGGTTGCGATCGGCCACGTTCACGCACCACCGCGCGGTCGGCCTCGGCCGCACGCACTTCGGCCTGCGCGGCGAGGAGGGCGGGGTGTTGCTGGAAGGGAATGGCATCGGCCGGTGACTCGGTCCAGTCGGCGGGGCGGACGCTCAGGCCGGTGACGCGGCGGTATTCCTCGGCAACCTGGGCCCGGCCGAGTTCCGCCTGGCGCAGGTCAGCCTGCCGCTGGAGCGTTTCCTCCCGGGCCAGGATCAGGTGGGTGCGCGGCACATCGCCGTAATCGAGGCGTTTTTTGATCTGCGATTGCAGTTCCTTGGCGGTCGCGAAGGCCCGTTCTGCCAGTGTCACCTGCGCGTCGGCTTCGGCCAGGCGGGCGAGCAGTTGGCGGACCTGGCCGGCGATCTGCAGTCGCCAGGCAGTGGATTGCTGCTCGGTGGCCGAAAGCCGTCCCTCGGCCTGGCGCTCGGCGGCCGCCTGCAGGCCGGGGCGGCGCAGCGGGAGCTCGATCGAGCCTTGCCATTCGCGCATACCGGTGTCGGTGCCCAGCGCGTCGCTCTGATGGGAGAAGCCCACCGACGGTGGCCCGTCGAGCGGGTTTCCAGCGCGCTGGCCGAGCGCATCGGCGTACGCACGCTGAGCCTCGAACCGTTCGTTTTCGGGGCTATGAGCCAGGGTGGCCGCTGTCACCTCGGCCAGGCTCAGGTCTGCATCGACGGCCAAGGTTTCCATGGCGTGTGCGAATGGCACCACCCCTGAAAGGGCGAACAGGACCAGGCCGGATTGCAGGGCAGATTGAAGGCGTCGCATGACCATCTCCGGGTAAGGTATGCGTCGCATTGAACCAGCCGCGTCTGAATTCAGGCTGAATGACGGGTGGTCGTCGGTCTGGTGTCACGGGTGTCGCCGTGAACGGGCGAGGTCAGTCGGTGGCGATGCGCCAGTCACCCCTGGCGAAATTCTCCAGCGTGTGACGCATCCGCCGGACGTGGCTGCCTCGCCAGAGCACCTTGTCGCAGGTGGGGCAGTACCAGCCCGCCCTCTCGATCGACAGGGCCTCGGGAGGAACCTGCTCGAGTTGGTCGAGCGTGGCCGGGACCAGGGACGTGTTGCAGTCCAGGCAACGCGAGAACGGGCGGTGCAGCCAGTCGATGGCGAAGCGTTCGCTCAGCTCGGCGGCCAGCTGCGGCGTGTCGTTGGCGCCGAGCAAGACGACGCGGCCGTCGCCGTTTCGAAAGCGGGCCAGATGCCGGTCTCGTGTGATCAGCCAGCGCGATTGGTCGCGGGCCTGCTCGACCAGGGCGCGATCGTCGCTGCCGCTCGTGGCAATGGCCGTGTCGTAGCCGGCTGCCCGCAGCCAGCGGCCCAGACGCTGGAGCATTTCATCGCAGAGAAAGCGGGGTTGGGGCATGGCATTCGTGCAACGTTTCCTTGGCAGATCATGGCCGAGGAATCGGGATTCGTCACCTCGACCACGGTTCCTCGGCGTTCGTCGCGCCGCCGTCCGGGGCGAGCGGCGGCATTTCTGCTGCGTGGCACACGATGGATAAACGAAATGCGAATGGTTTGCATGTAGATAGGTGATCCGATACGATCAGCGCTTTAGGGAAGGTTTGCACGAATCGATGGCATCTCTGGCTCGCGGGTTTGTTCGCAATCAAGGCGCCGGACCGAAGGCGGGCTCATTGCCCATCGAGGGACGGCAACGACGAGTGCGGGCAAACCCGCGGGCCCCGACCGGGCGGGCCTCCAAGGGCCCATCTGCGGCGTTGCAGCCCTTGTAAAGGGCGACGGCCCTTCACGGCGGGCTGCGCCTTGCATCTGGGCCCTTGGAGATCCCGCAGAGACGTCATCGATTCGTGCAGACCTTCCCTAGCGAGACCCTGCACGATTCGATGACGTCTCTGTGGGGCCGATACGGGGAGATCAACATGCAGGCAACCGCGGTGCAACCGCTGGCTGGCGCGTCGCCGGCCGATCCTCGGGCCATGGCGCCCTGGACGCTCCAGCGCGACTACCGACTCCCCGAGGGGATCGAGCCCCCGAGCCATCGGTTGGGACGCAACGGCGTCACCGCCGCGGCGCTGCTCGAGGGGGCGGCGCTGGACTCCCTGCTGGACCGCTTTTCCGCCCGCTATCCCGGCGGGGATCGGCGCGCGATTGCCTCGCAGTGGTCGAAGTGGTTGTTCCACGCCTGGCTATCGCCCCTGATTGCGACCTGGCTTATCCAGGGCGATTCACTTCAGCGAGCGCCGTCGGACTGGGGCATTCGCTTCAGCCCGGACGGCCAGGCCGAGCGGTTGTGGTTGGCGACGACACGCGATGTCGTCGCTCATCCCGCCCGCGGCGCGTTTCTCGAGTCCCTCACCTTGGGGCCGCTCGCCGAGATGATCGCCGTCCTGGCGCGTCATTCGGGCGCCTCGGTCAACGTCTTCTGGAGCAACGCCGGCAACCTGGTCGAGCACGTCGTCACGCGGCTGGTCGACCACCCCGCCGTCCCGCCCGATCGGCTCGCCGCCGCGCAGGCGTTTCTCGACACCGCGCGGATCGATGGCCAGCGCAATCGCTTGTACCGCCCGGTGAGTTACCGGCTGACCGACGAGGCAAGCGAGCCGCAACGCCTGCGTCGTGCCTGCTGTATCCGCTATCGACTCGCCGAACACGATTACTGCGAAAACTGCCCGCTGACCTGTCGGTCGGCCCGGGGCGACTTGGGTAACTTGGACAACCGGGGGGAAGGCTGATGTTCGAGGTCGACGCGGCCACTTTCATTGCCGGCGGCACCCGGGTGCTCGGCCCGGTGGATGCCGCCTTTGCGCCGGGCGAAGTGGTCGGGCTGATCGGCCATAACGGCTCGGGCAAGTCGACCCTGCTCAAGCTGCTGGCCGGCCAGCAGGCGCCCTCGTCGGGAACGGTACGTTTCGAGGGAGTGCCGGTCGCCGATTGGGGGGCGCGAGCCTTCGCGCGGCGCGTTGCCTACCTGCCGCAGCACCCGCCGGCGACTGGGCACCTCACGGCCCGCGAGCTGGTGGGGTTCGGTCGGTATCCCTGGCACGGCCTGCTGGGACGGTTCACCGCCGACGACCGTCGTCGCGTCGACACCGCCTTGCGCATGACCGATACCGAGGCCTTTGCCGACCGCGCCGTGGACACGCTTTCCGGGGGCGAGCGCCAGCGGGTGTGGCTTGCCATGCTGCTGGCGCAGGAAAGCGATTTCCTGCTGCTCGATGAGCCGCTCTCGGCGCTCGACATCGCCCACCAGGTCGAGGTGCTCGAGCTGATTCGTCGCCTGTCGCACGAGTTGGGGCTGAGCGTGGTGATCGTCCTGCACGACATCAACATGGCCGCGCGCTTTTGCGACCAGCTGGTGGCGATGCACGGCGGCGGACTGCTGGTGCGCGGCACGCCGGGGCAGCTGATGGACTCGGCCACGCTGCGCAGCATCTATGGCGTGTCCATGCAGGTGCTCACCCCACCGGGACAGTCCCGTCCCGTCGCCATCGTCGATTGAACCGTGATGCGGTCCTCACCAACCGGCCGCCGACGGTGGCGCTGGCCGCTGGCCGTGTGGTTGCTGCCACTGCTGATGGCGGCGTTGTCCGTACGGGCTGCCGACACGGCCCCGCGCATCGCCACCCTCGACTGGACGGTTGCCGAGACCTTGATCGCCATCGATGCCCGCCTGGTGGGCCTCGCACAACTCGACGGCTACGCGTCCTGGGTCGCCCGGCCGGCCGTGCCGGGCGCCGTGCGTGACCTGGGCCTGCGGGCTCAACCGAATCTCGAGCAGCTGGCCGCGATCGCCCCCGACCGGATCGCCCTCTCGCCCCTGTTCGCCAACCTCGAAGGCCGTCTGTCGACCGTCGCGCCGGTCGAGGTGTTCGAGCTTTACGGGCCCGGGGTCGACACCTGGCCGGCCTTGCGGCGTGTCACCCGCGAGCTGGGGGAATACGCCCATCGCCAAGGGCAGGCCGAGGCCCTCATTCGGCGCACGGAGGACCGTCTCGAGGAGATCGCCGATCGCCTGCCCGACAAGCCGCCGGCGGTGATCGTGGTCCAGTTCATGGACGAACGCCACGTGCGGGTCTTCGGCAAGAACGGCCTGTATCACGCGGTGCTGGAGCGACTCGGCATCGACAATGGCTGGACCGGCGCCACCAATCGCTGGGGCTTTGCCCTGGTGGGGCTCGAGGCGCTGGCCGGACTCGACGGGCGCATCGTGGTGGTCAAGCCCTATCCCGTGGGGGTGGAGCGGGCCTTGTCGAAAAGCGCGTTCTGGCAGCGGCTGACCCACGGTGCGAATCGCGATCCACTGGAGCTCGAGCCGGTCTGGAGCTTTGGTGGCCTGCCGTCGGCCGGCCGGTTTGCCGAGCAACTGCTGGGGGCGTTCAATGCGGACTGAGGTCCCGGCCCGGTCGGTTGCCGCGCCCCTCGGCGTGACCGCGGGGCTGTTCGCCGTCCTGGTGGGGTTGGCCGTCTGGCAACTGCAGCAGCAGACCGGCGGGTTTGCGTGGTCGAGCTGGTGGCCGGATCTTGGCGGCGCGTCGGTGTCCGCCGCCGACTTGGCGTTGGCGCTCGGTTGGTGGCCGCGTCTGATCACCGCCCTGATCGCCGGTGCCGGGCTCGCGCTGGCGGGCGTGCTGATGCAGCAGGTGTTGCGCAACCCGCTTGCCTCGCCGACGACCCTGGGCGTCGCCGGCGGGGCGAATCTCGCCCTGATGGCGGCGACGCTGTTCGCCCCGGCGCTGATGGGGTGGGGGGCCGAGTGGGTGGCCTTGGCCGGCGGCGGGCTGGCCATGGGGCTGGTGTTCCTGCTCTCCTGGCGACGCGGGCTGGCGCCGCTGGTGGTCGTGCTCGCCGGGCTGGTGGTCAACCTCTATCTCGGCGCATTGGCCATGGCGCTTCTGCTGTTCAACCAGGAGACCCTTCAGGGTCTGCTGATCTGGGGGGCGGGGTCGCTGGCGCAGGACGGTTGGCACGACGCCGCGTTTCTGCTGCCACGCTTGGCGATCGCGCTGGTGATTGCCTGGTTGCTGCTCCGCCCGCTGCGACTGCTCGAACTGGACGATGCCAGCGGGCGTGCGCTGGGGGTGAACCTGGCCTTTCTGCGGCTGGCCGCGCTCGGGTTGGCGGTATTCCTCACGGCGGTGACCGTCAGCGTCGTGGGCCTGATCGGCTTCATCGGCCTGGCCGCGCCGAATATCGCCCGGCTGTTGGGCGCGCACCGACTGGCATCCCGAGTGGTCTGGTCGATGCTGATCGGGGCGTTGCTGCTCGCGGTGACCGATCTCTCCCTCCAACACCTGGCTGCCTGGTTGCCCACCATGATCCCGACTGGGGCGATGACCGCCGCCCTGGGGGCCCCGTTGCTGCTCTGGTTGATCCCTCGGTTGCGCCTGTCCAGCCGGACCCCGCCGGAAACCATGACCTCGGGCTGGCCGCGGGCGGAGCGGCCGGCTCGCCGCTTGCTCGTCATGGCGCTGCTGATGCCGTTGGTGGTGGCGGTCTCGCTGCTCAGTGGCCATCTCGCCGACGGCTGGTCGTGGGTCAGCGGTGCCTGGACGGTCTGGGAGTGGCGCCTGCCGCGCCTGCTGGCGGCCGCCGGTGCGGGTCTGCTGCTTGCCGTGGCCGGCACCCTGCTGCAGCGCCTGAGCGGCAACCCGATGGCCAGCCCCGAGGTGCTTGGCATCAGTGGCGGGGTGTCGATCTTCCTGTTGCTCGGCATTGTCTGGATGCCCGCGGCCAGCACGTCGATGCTTGCCGCGCTGGGTGTGGGGGGGGCCTTGGCGGCCCTGGCCCTGTTGATCGTGCTCAACCGGCGAAGCGGATTTCTGCCCGAGCGGTTGCTGTTGACCGGGGTGGCCATCATGGCGCTGGCCGAGGCGGTCCGGGCGCTGGTGCTGGCCGGTAGTGACCCGCGCGGCCAGCAGATCGTGGCCTGGCTGTCGGGCTCGACCTACTACGTCGGTCTCGAGCAGGCGCTGCTGATCGTCGCGCTGGCCGGCGTGGCATTGGTGGTCGCGCTGCTGCTGTCGCGCTGGCTGGAGATCTTCCCGCTGGGCGCCGCGGTCAGTCGGGCGGTCGGGGTGCGGGTGACCGGCGGGCGACTGGCGGTGCTGGTGCTTGCCGCCGTGATGACCGCCGCGGCGACGTTGGTGATCGGCCCGCTCTCGTTCATCGGGCTGCTCGCCCCCCACATGGCCCGTCTGTTGGGCCTGTCCCGCGCTCGCGACCACCTGCTGGGCGCGGCCCTGATCGGCATGGGGCTGATGGTCCTCGCCGACTGGATCGGCCGGCAGATCCTGTTCCCCCACGAAATCCCCGCCGGCCTGGTCGCCTCGCTGATCGGCGGGACCTATTTCCTCTGGGCGTTGCGTCGCTTCTAGGTGCCATCGGCTGTCGGCCACGGGTTGGTCGCCGTCGAGCATCGCGGCGCGACTCAACGCCCCACTTTCCCAAGCATGACGCTTTCCCCTCCGTCACGGCCCCCGTCGCCGTAATCCGCCGCGGCAATCGGCGTGTCGCCGTCACGGTTGGCCATGCAGATCGGTTCGGGAACCCGCACGCAGCGCAAAAAAAAGGCCCCGCACGGGGCGGGGCCTTGGGGGTCATGAGGACGTGTTGCCGACTCAGTACTTCCAGTCGAGCGTCAGCATGACGTTGCGCGGCTCGCCGTAGAACGCCTGGTCGTACTCGACACTGTTGAGATACTTCTCGTTGCCGACGTTGTTGACGTTGAGCGAGGCGCTCAGGTTGTCCGAGAACTCGTAGCGCGCCATCAGGTCGGTGACCAGGTAGTCGTCCTGACGGGTCTGCCCGGTGTTGTACTGCTGGTCGCGGAAGGTTTCGCTCTGCCAGCGGATCTGGCCGCCGACGGTCATCTGCGGCCAGAACGGCAGCTGGTAGGTGGTCTGCGCGCGCAGCATCTGCTCCGGGATGAAGGTGCGGGCACGTTCGCCGTCGCTGTCCTCGATCTCGAGGTAGGTGTAGCCACCGCTGGCGCGCCAGCCCGGCAGGATCTCGCCGGCCAGCGTGAGTTCGATGCCTTCGCTGGTCAGGTCGCCGCTCGCCTCGTAGTAGTTGAAGTACCCGGGGCGCGGGTTGTTGAATGTGCCGGCGAGAGTGGCCGTGTTGTTCTGCTCGGTGCGGAACACGGCGGCGGTGGCATCCACGCGCTCGTCGAACAGGGCGGCCTTGAGTCCGACCTCGTAGCTGCGTCCCTCGATCGGCGGCAGCGGCTGGTAGTTCTGCGTCACCTCGTTCTGCGGCTCGAAGATCTCGGTGTAGCTCGCGTAGGCCGAGAGCGTGTCCGTGAGGTCGTAGACCAGGCCGGCGTAGGGGACGATCTCGGCGTCGTACTCGCTTTCGCGGGCCACGGTGTAGCTCACGCCGCTGTTCTCCAGCCAGGTGGCGCGCGCGCCGAAGATGGCGGTTGTCCGGTCGGTCAGGCTCAGGCGGGTCGCGCCGTAGATGGAGCTTTCCTCCTGGGTGAAGTCACTGCCGCCGTCGGAGGGGCCGAAGGTCGGGCGCGGGTAGTTGCCGTCCCACTGGTCCAGCGGTACGTCGATGTCGCTGGTTTCGTAGAGGCGGGCGGAGTAATCGGTGACCTCCGATTTGCTCCAGTTCACGCCGACCATGGCCTCGTGCTCGCGACCGAACAGATCGAACGGGCCCTTGGCCTGGGCGTCGGCGACCCATTGCTCGTTCTCGTAACGGTAGTTGTCCATGATGATCGACAGGTCTTCCGTGGTGCCCGGACGCAGCTGCTGGGCCGGGTCGTAGAGGTAGAAGATCTCGCTGTCGGAATCGGAGGTGAGGTAGCTGCCCGTCAGGGTCGC
The DNA here is from genome assembly GCF_005096345.1 of Guyparkeria sp. SB14A. Taxonomy (NCBI): domain Bacteria; kingdom Pseudomonadati; phylum Pseudomonadota; class Gammaproteobacteria; order Chromatiales; family Thioalkalibacteraceae; genus Guyparkeria; species Guyparkeria sp. SB14A. Next base: position 138,752 of record NZ_SWAW01000001.1, read on the forward strand.
CTCCCAGCCGCCGGGCAGGAACTGCTGCACTTCGACGAAGCTGCGGTGGTCCTCGTTGTCCCAGTAGCTCCACTCGGGCGAGGAGCTGGCCGAACGATCGTAGTTGGTGGGCGAGCCATCGCCGTAGTACATCGGCAACGCGCCCCAGAGCGGGCTGTCGCTGTCGTTGTTCTGCCAAGTGTGACCGGCGGTCAACAGGGTGGAGTCGGTGAGATCAGCCTCGATCACGCCGTAGGCGACCTGGCGCTCGCGTCCGTGGCGGTCGAGGTAGGAATCGCCCTCTTCGGCGGCCACCACCAGGCGACCGCGCACCCGGTCACTGCCGAACAGGGAACCCGAGACGTCGCCTTCGATGCGGCGACGATCCCACGACCCGGCGGAAACGCTGGCGGAGGCCTGCGTTTCGGCGGTGGGGCGCTTGCGGATGAAGTTGACGGTCGCCGACGGCGTGCCGCTGCCGGACATCAGGCCGTTGGCACCGCGCACCACCTCGATGCGGTCGTAGACGGCGGTGTCGATATCGCCCTGGACGTTGTCGTAGGGCAGGGGGGCGCCGACGCCGTCGATCTGGAAGCGCTGGATGGTGAAGCCGCGCGAGGTGTAGTAGGTGCGATCGGTTTCCGGCTGCTCGACGGTGACGCCGGGTGTGGACTCCAGCGCGCTGTTGACGTCATCGAGCTGGAAATCCTCGAGCTGCTGGCTGGTAATCACGGACAGCGATTGCGGGGTCTCGCGCGGCGTGAGCGTCAGCCCGGTCGCCGAGGAGGAAGCCGGGGCGCGGTACTGCCCGGTCTGCTCGGTGGGCTGGAAGAACCCACCCCCCTCGACGACCACCTGGTCGAGCACGACGGCGTCGCCGGAATCGTCCGCGGCGTGGACGTCGGCGAAGCCGAGGGCGAGGCAGGGCAGGGAGAGTGCCAGGCAGTGGCGGACGGCGCGGTTGACGGGCGTGCGCTGGACGCGTTGGCGTTGAGTCATGGAAAGCGTTCTCATGCAATGGGTAAGGATTGGTGATTGGAAACGGACCGCGATGCGAGTCGCTGGGGCGAATCTACATGAGAACGATTGTCATATGCAACCGTAAGGGTGAAGGTTTCCCGTTTTCGAATGGCGTGTCGTTTTAATCGGACGGGGAGGCGGGTGCGCCCGGCGCGGACAGTACCGTTGGCGACTGGTGAGTCGTCGGGGGAGCGTTGGCCTGGTCGATCAACAGCGATTCGAACGCCGCGGCTGTCATCGGGCGGCCGAAGCGATAGCCCTGCGCCTGATCGCAGCGCAGTCCCAGCAGTTGATCGGACTGTGTCTGGGTTTCGACGCCCTCGGCGATCACGGTCAGGCCCAGGCTGTGCGCCATCTGGATCACGGCGGTGACCAGGGCGGCGCTGTCGCCCTGGCCGATGTCGCGGACGAAGGACTGGTCGACCTTGAGCCGGTCGACGGCAAAACGCCGCAGGTAGGTGAGCCCCGAGTAGCCGGTGCCGAAGTCGTCGATGGCCAGCTTGACGTCACGGCGCTTGAGCAGGGCGATGGTCTCCTCGAGGCGGTCGGTGTCGTCGATCAGGGTCGACTCGGTCAGTTCCACCTCGAGGTTTGCCCCCGGCAGCCTGGCGCGTGTCAGGGCGTTGGTGATGTCCCGGGCCAGGTTGCCGTGACGGAATTGCAGCGCCGAGATGTTGATCGCCATCACGATATCGCCCAGGCCGCGTGATCGCCACGCCGCGGCGGTGGCGATGGCCTGCTCGATCACCCAGGCGCCGATGTCGATGATCAGCCCGCTTTCCTCGGCCAGCGGGATGAACCGCCCCGGCGGGACCCGGCCCAGCTCGGGCTGGTTCCAGCGCAGCAGGGCTTCGGCCCCCACGATCCGGCCGCTGGCCAGGTCGATCTGCGGCTGGAAGTTGAGCTCGAATTCGTCGTTGGCCAGCGCCGAGCGCAGCTTGCTGATCAGCATGATCCGCTCGGTGGCGTGCTCGCGCATGGCCGGGGTGAAGACGCGATGCGTGTTGCGTCCATCGTCCTTGGCGGCGTGGAGGGCCATGTCGGCGTTGCGGAGCAGGGCGGGCAGGTCCTCGCCGTCGGCGGGGAAGCTTGTGACGCCGATCGAGGCGGTCGCCACGATCTGGTGCTCCTCGACCACCAGCGGTTGGCCGAGCGCGTTGCGCAGCCGGTGGGCGTAGCTGGCGATGTCGAGATCGTGGTTGACCTCGACCAGCATCAGGAACTCGTCGCCGCCGAAGCGACAGATGACGCGGTCGTCTGCCGGGAATTCCCACAGCCGGCGGGCCATCTCGCGCAGCAGCTCGTCGCCGGCGAGATGGCCAAGCGAGTCGTTGATGTCCTTGAAGTTGTCCAGGTCGAGATAGAACAGCAACCGGGCCCGGCCGCGGACCCGCGTGCGGCCGAGGGCGGTCGGGGCGAGCTGCTCGAACAGGGCCCGGTTGGGCAGCTCGGTCAGGGCATCGTAGTGCGCCATGTGCTCGATCCGCTCCATGGTCGCCTTGCGCTCGGTGATGTCGCGGATGAACGAGAAGTAGACGTTGCCCCGACGTCCCTCGCTCAAGACGTTGACGCTCACCTCGATGTCCCGGACCGTGCCGTCCTTGCGCCGCCATTGCCGTTCGAAGCGTGCGGCACCCATGCCGCGGATGTGCTCCATCTGCCGCGCGATTTCCGTGCGGCCGGCGGTGTCCAGGGCGGAGACGTCCATCCCGAGCAATTCGTCGCAGTCATAACCGGTCAGCTCGCAGGCCGCCTCGTTGACCTCGATGAGCTGCCCGTCGTCGCCGATCAGCACCACCGCGTCCATCGAGGTGCGGATCATCAGCTCGTAGCGCGCCTCGCTCTTGCGGTGCTCGGTCACCTCGGTGGCGATGCCGCCCGAACCGACCAGTTGGCCGTCGTTGTCGAACAACGGGAAATGCACGGTCTCGAACAGGTGAAAGGCATCGTCGAGGTCCAGTGTCTCACTGTGGATCGTGGGCTTACCGGAGCGCCGCGCGGCGCGGTTGTTGCGATCGAATTCCGCGGCGGTCTCCGTGGGCATCAGGTCGAAGACGGTCTGGCCGATGATGGCCTCGCGCGACCGGCCGATGAGCGTCTCGAAGGCCGGGTTGACCAGCGTGTAGCGCCCCTCGAGGTCGGTGAGGAAGATCACGGCCGGGGAGTGTTCGATGAAGGTGTGGTTGAGCGACTGGCTTTCGACCAGGCGCGCCGTGCGTTCCTCGACCAGGGCCTCGAGCTCGGCCTCGTGCTGTTTCTGCGTGTGAAACAGCAGGGCGAACGGCGCGACGAGGCCGGTGGCCAGCAACGCCCGGTAGACCAGGTAGGCCGAGATCAGCAGCAGGTAGTGGCCGACCTCGTTGGCCATGTCGAACACCGACCCGTAGCGCGTGAAGGCGAGGCTGGTAAGGATGGCGAACAGCAGCGAGGCCACCAGGGCGATGTGCACGCCCGGGTCGAAATGCGCGCGCTGTCGCAGGAGCAGGACGATGGCCAGTGCGAACAGGCCGATCGTCGTGTACTCGGCCACTACCTTGAAGCGCGTCAGGCCGTCGCCCTCGACAAAGCTGGTCGGGAAGACGCCAATGAGGATCGAGCCCAACAGTGCCGCGGTGGCGAGCCCGAACCCGCCGAACAGGAGCAGCGGTTGCACGGTCGATCTCGCCAGCAGGGCCGCGAGCAGGAAGGCGACGGCCTCGAGCAGGCGGAAACCCACCCACAGCTGGGTGGGTAGGTCGGGGTCGTCGAGCACCCCGCCCAGGGCGGTCAGTCCCATGCCCTTGTAGGTCAGGGTATGCAGCAACTCCAGGCCGGCGATCCAGAACGCGGCCATGCCCACGGTCAACAGGAAACCGTTGTGCGTCCAGGCGCGGGTGTGCCAGGCGAGGACGAACACGCCGCCGAGGATCACGATCCGCAGCAGTTCGCTCAGGACGTGAAAGAGCAGGAAATTCTCGCGGGCGATCTCGTGCAGGACGAGCAGCACCAGCCCGAGCCCGAGCAGTTGCGGCCAACCCAGGATGGAGTGGCGCTGGCCGGCGGGGACGTCGCGGCGGTCTGTGGAAACCGGCTGGGTCATGGGCGGGTGGTTGCTTGTGCGTGAGCGGGTTGCCGATCGCCCGCGGCCTTGACGCGCCGGCCGTGACGAGACGGGTCGGCCGTTGGCCGACGAATGACCCGATTCTACATGGGGTTTTTCGTATGCAAAGGCCGGTCGGATGGCGTGGCTACCCGATGCGATGCACGCCGCCGAGTCGGGGCACCCCGGAAGTCTAGTATTGAAAAACGCGGGCAGATGAATAAATCCGGGGCAGGGCCGGTCGGAGACGGGGCCGGACACGCGGCAAGCCGAAGGCGGCCGGAACCCGCAACAGTGACGCCGGGAGGTGAACGATGGCAGGTGGTTGGGCGAAAGACGGTGCCGAGCAGGCGCAGATCGACGACACGGTCGAGGATGCCCTGCAACGGGTGCGCAGCGAGATCCCGACCGGCGAGAGCCTGGCGGAGTGCGAGGAGTGCGGCGAGCCGATTCCCGAGGCACGCCGTCGGGCCGTGCCGGGCGTGCGGCTGTGCGTGGCCTGCCAGGCCGAGTTCGACGAGGCCCAGGAGACGGCCTCGCCCTACAACCGGCGTGGTTCGAAGGACAGCCAGTTGCGCTAGTACTAAACCGTTTCGGGCTATGCCATGCCCGTGTCGGCGATCGTGGCGGTCGCCGCGAACTGGAACCCGGCCCGCTGCAACTGGGCCTTGCCGCGCACGGTCAGGTCGGTGATGAAGCGGAACTGCTGCGCCCCGTCGACCGGGTAGGCGCGCAGCTTGTAGTGCGTGCCCCAGGGCTTTTCCCGCACCGTCACGCGGATGGGTGAGTCGAGGTGGGTGTAGGGGCTGGTCAGGGCGATGTCGCGCAGGATCTCGCTTGCCCGGGCGGCGTCGTGGTCGGGGTGCAGGTAGAAATCGGCGATGCACTGCAGGCGCGGCTCGCCGTTGTTGGCGTTGACGATCGAGTCGGTCCAGATCCGGCTGTGCGGAATGGTGATCCGGTCGTCGTCGGTGGTCATCATGTCGATGGTGCGCATGCCGACGTGGGTGACCTCGCCGTAGTGCTCGCCGATCCGCACCCAGTCGCCGTTGCGGTACGGCTTTTCCCCGATGGCCACGATGCCGGCGATCAGGCTGCTGACGTAATCCTTCAAGGCAAAGCCGATCGCGATGCCGAGCGCGCCAAGCAGGGCGATCATGTTCTGCAGCGACGGCTCGATGATCAGCGGCACGATCAGCACGATCGCCGCCACGCCGATCAATAGGCGCAACAGCGGCACCATCGCCAGGGTGAGGTGGCGTCGCTTGCCGTGCAGGCGCCGTCCCAGCCAGTTCAGTGCCCGTTGCATCAGCACGATCAGGGCCACGGTGGCCAGCACGATGGCGACGATCTCGACGACGGTGAAGGCGTCGATCTCGCGGAATATCTGCGAAGAGGGGATTGATTCGTCCATCGCGGGCCTCAGAAGGAGTCGGTCAGGTAGTCGCGGCGCTGTAACAGGCTGCGCACGCTCTGGTAGCCCAGCGCGGTGACGATGTGCCGGTCACCGCGCCGGGTGACGAGCCCCGCGCGCGTCAGGCGCAGCAGGATGGCGAGGCTGACGTCGCGCGCCAGCGGCAGGAGCTCGGCCAGCCAGCGGGTCGCCAGCCCGTTGTGCAGCAACAGGGCGTGCAGTACCAGCGCGACGTCCTCGCCCGTCTCATTGGGCAGGATGGGTTCGTGCAGTTGGTTGGTGACCCAGACATCCTCCTCGTCGAAGATGTCGTCGTTGCGCTGCTCGCCCTCGACCGCCGTGACCCCGCCGTCGTCCGGCTCGGTGCGCAGCGATTCACGCCAGTAGGTCAGGGCCGTGCCCGGGTTGCCCCGGCAGTGGGCGGCCAGTCGCTGGAGCTCCGGGTGCGCCGTCACGCCATTGCCGTTGCCGTTCGAGGGCACGGCGAGGATGTCCTGGCCGTTGGCGGCGTTGCGAAAGTGCACCCGCCGATGCGGCTGGCGCTCGATCTGGTGAAACAGCAGCCGGGTCAGCCGGGTGCCGTCGAACCCCTGCGCGGTCAGGGCATCGTGGTGCGGCATGGGCCAGAGGTGCCCCAGGTAGGCCCAGGCCCAGCTGTCGCAGCCGATGACGCCGCGCCCGAGTTCGCCGGTCTCCGCCCGGGCGAGCAGCGCGCGGACCAGCCGCAGCCCCTCGGGATGGCGCAGGTACCAATGCGCGAGATCCGGGATTACCCACAGGCCGCCGTTGCCGGCACGCGTGCCGGGGCGGTCGACCTCGAATCGGTCCAGTACGCCCAGGTCGCCCTCGAGCACGGTTTCCGGGGCGGGCGGGTCGATGAGTCGGGCGCCGTGTCGTCGCGCCCAGAACGGCAGCAGCTGCGGGTAGCAGCCATGCGGCTGGCCGACGACGAATCGAACCGGGCGTTCATCGTGACCGGTCATCCAGTCGTAGAGTGCGCCGTCCAGGGCATCGGCCGGGTCGTTGGGGTCGACCGGCGGCACCAGGTGCGACAGCCGGACCTCGGACAGCGCGCGCAACTGGGCCTCCTTGCGGGCCGGCTGCAGCGATTCTTCGTCGATCCGTCGCAGGGCCCGCTTGAACTGTGTCCAGGCCTCGCTCATCGCCCCGCGCGCCGGCAGGGCCGGCACCTGGTAGTCACCGACGGGCACGAACTGCCAGTAGGACGGTGTCTCCGGCCACTGGTTGGATGGCGTGTCGGCGCGGTTACCCGCGGGGTCTCGACCGTTTGTCGGCGAGGAGTGCGTGGACATCGAGGCGGCGCTTCCTTGTTGAACCTGGTGTGAGGGCCGGCGGCCCTGGTTCGGACCGGGCCCGGCTGGATGGAGTATGGCAAATCCGCGCCCGACTCGTGATGCCCCGTTGGTCGCAACGTGAGTCGCGATGCTGGTCGGGATCTTGGTCCGGATCCGGGGCGCGATCGAATCGCGCTCGGTTTCGCGCCGCGCCCCGTCCCGTCCGCTACACTCCCGCCCATGATTCCCTTTTCCGTTCTTGATCTCGCCCCGATCACCGAGGGATCGGATGCCCGCACGGCGCTTGCCAACAGCGTGGACCTGGCCCGGCACGCCGAGGACCTCGGCTATCGACGCTACTGGCTGGCCGAGCATCACAACATGCCCGGGATCGCCAGCGCGGCCACGGCGGTGGTGATCGGCCAGGTGGCGGCCGCCACGCAGCGCATCCGCGTCGGTGCCGGCGGCATCATGCTGCCCAACCACTCGCCGCTGGTGGTGGCCGAGCAGTTCGGCACACTCGAGACCCTGTTCCCGGGGCGGATCGACCTGGGGCTGGGCCGCGCGCCGGGCACCGACCAGACCACCGCGCGCGCCCTGCGTCGCGAGGGCAGTGACCCCAGGCGTTTCCCGGACGACGTTGCCGAGGTGCTGGCCCTGCTCGATGACCCCGAGCCGGGTCAGGCCGTGCGCGCGATCCCCGGGGCGGGCACGCGGGTGCCGGTGTGGATCCTCGGCTCGAGCCGCTTCGGCGCCCAGCTGGCGGCCGCACTGGGCCTGCCCTACGCCTTCGCCTCGCACTTCGCCCCCGGCGAGCTGATGGCCGCGCTGGCCGACTACCGCGAGGGCTTTCGCCCGTCGCGCTTTCTCGATCGGCCCCACGCCATGGTCGGTTTCAATGCCTACGTGGCGGACACCGACGAGGAGGCGCGCTTTCACGCCAGCTCCATGGAGCAGGCCTTCGTCGCCCTGCGTAACGGCCGGCCCGGGCCGATCCCGCCGCCGGTGGCCGGCTATCGCGAGTCGGCCTCCCGGTTCGAGCGGGCGGTGGTCGAGCAGACCATGGCCTGCTCGGCGATCGGCTCGCCCGAGACGGTCGAGCGCGAGATCGAGGCGTTTCTCAAACGCACCGGGGCCGACGAGTTGATCGTCACCAACTCGAGCTTCGACCACGCCGCGCGCCGCCGCTCCTACGAGCTGCTGGCCGGCGTGCGTAACCGCATTGCCGCGAGGACCGAGGTGTCGTGACCGCGCAAAGGCGGGTGTTTCTCGCCCTGTGGCCGGATGACGCCACCCGCGCGGCACTGCATCACCTCGGTCGAGGTCTCGACGGCGGTGGCCGCCCGGTGCCGCGGGCCCACTTGCACCTGACCCTGGCGTTCCCCGGCACCATCGAGGCCTGGCAGGCCGACTGCCTGGCCGAGCGACTCGCCAGCCTGCCCGCCGACCCCATCCCGATCCTGCTCGATCGCCTGGGGCATTTCGCCGGGCCACGGGTGGCCTGGCTGGGGCCGTCCCGCGTCCCGCCGGCCTTGGCCCGCCTGGCCGCCGAGGCGCGCGGCCTGTGTCTCGCCTGCGGGGTGGAGACGGACGACCGTCCGTTCGTCCCGCACGTCACCCTGCGGCGCTTCGCCCATGCGCCCGGCGGCGCGACCATCGAGCCGCCCATCCACTGGTTCGCCGAGACCATCGCGCTGGTCGAATCCGGGCGTGACGGCCATCCCGGCCCCTACCACCTACTTGCCCGTTCGCGCTAGACGCGTTTGCGGTGGGGCTTACAGCAGCCACTCGATCGGCATCAGCGAGAAGAACCAGGTCATGCCGCGCTTGATTGCGCCGGCGCCAGGCTCCCGCGTGTGCCGGGTGAGCCCGTCGTCGGTCCGTTCGATCCAGCGGATCTCGCCGTCTTCCAGCACCAGCCGATAGGCGCTGGTGGGCACGTGCATCTCGAAGGTGTGGCTAATGGCGCGGGCGAGGTCGGGGCTGTCGATGACGAAACCCAGTTCGGTGTTGAGCAGCACCGAACGGGGGTCGACGTTGTAGGAGCCGATGAAGACCTGTCGGTCGTCGATCACCACCGCCTTGGCGTGCAGGGTGGTCGCCGGGCTGCCGAACGGGCCGGCGCCCTCGGGACGCGGGTCTTCCTCGGCCACCCGACGCATCTCGTAGAGCTCCACTCCCGCCTCGAGCAGCGGTTTGCGATAGCGCGCGTAGCCGGTGTGCGCCGGGGCCATGTCGGTGGCATCCAGGGAGTTGGTCAGCACGCGCACGCGCACGCCACGACGGGCCAGCGTGGCCAGGTCCTCGGTCAGCGTCGGGGTGGGGACAAAGAACGAGGAGATGATGTCGATCGAGTGGAGCGGCGGGCGCAGCTGATCGCGCAGCGAGAGCGTGAGCAGGTCGTTGGGGTCGTGTTCGCCCAGGCCCTTGGTCGGCGGGTCGATCACCAGCCGGGTGGGCGCCCATTCGAGGCTCAGCTCCCCGTTGAGCAACTGGCCGATGACGTAGTTTTCGCGCACCGCCACCATGAGCTCGCCGGCGTGTGGGTCGAGGGCGATGGCATCGGCCTCGAAGTCCAGGGTCTCGCGCACCCGGTTCACGGTTGGCTCGTCCGGCACGGGCAGGATGCGATGCACCGGATAGGCCGAGTCGCTTTGCCAGTAACGGTCGAACCCGAGCGAGACCTCGTCGACCACCGACCCCACCGCGAGGATGTCGAGGTCCGAGAACAGGAAGCCCTCGGTGGCGCCGAAGTAGCTGTCGCCGATGTTGCGCCCGCCGCTGATCAGGGCCTGGTTGTCGGCGATGATCACCTTGTTGTGCATGCGGCGATTGGCGCGATCGAAGTCGGTGAGAAAGCCGAGCCAGCGCGCGTCGCGCGCCATGAACGGGTTGAACAGCCGCACGGCGATGTTGGGGTGGGCGTGCAGGGCGGCAAGCTGGGTGTCGAGCTGGCGGGTGCCCTGATCGTCGAGCAGCAACCGCACGCGCACGCCCCGGTTGGCGGCATCCAGCAGTTCGCGCAGCAAGAGGGTGCCGGAGCGGTCGGCGTACCAGATGTAGTACTGCAGATCGAGGCTGCGCTGGGCGGTGCGCGCGAGATGGGTCCAGGCGGCGAAGGTCATCGCCGGGTCCGAGAGCAGGTAGACGCCGGTCTGTCCGGGGTGGGCGGCCTTCGGCGGGGCCAGCGCATCGCCCAGGGGCGTGGCACGCGCCTCGGCCGGCTGGATGGCCGTGCTGACGTGCCGACCCTCCAGCGGCGGCAGGGCGCAGCCGGCGAGCAGCAGGGCGAGCAGGGCGGCGAGCGCGGCCCGTCGTTGCGCCCATTCCTTGCCCCACCGGCAGATCGGTCGCGCGCTCAATGGCCTCGTCAATGGAGAATCCTCCCCGTTCGACCGCGGCTTGTGCCCGTCGATCATTCCATTATTACCCACCCGGGAATGTCCACCCGGCGTCAGGCGGTTGCCTGTTGGCCTTGCCCTCCGTTGGAGGCACGGGCCCGTTCGGGGTTCCCCATGATGCGCCAAAAGGGTGCATCGGACGCGATCGGCTGGCACAATCGCGCCCCTCGCGACAATCCATCGCCTGCTTATTGATAGCTGACCGTTATTGATAGTCGAGCGTGCCTTGTCGGGATAAGTCCGTGGAAAACACTAAAGTTTTCGCCAGGCGGTTCGATACCCAACATGCGACCAGGCAGATGTTGGTCGGTCGTGTGCCGCTGCTCCCGCTGTCCCGATCCTCACTACCGCCGTACCGAGAAAAGCCTCACCCATGCGCAAGAACCTCCCCGTCACCGACACCGAACGCACCTTCGCCCCCGGCGAGCGTCTGGTTTCGACCACCGATCTCAAGGGGCGCATCACGCATTGCAACGACGCCTTCGTGGCGATCAGCGGCTTTTCTCGCGACGAGCTGATCGGGCAGCCCCACAACATCGTGCGCCATCCTGACATGCCGCCGCTGGCCTACGAGGTGATGTGGAGCCATCTCAAGGCGGGCCAACCGTGGATGGGGCTGGTGAAGAACCGCTCGAAGAACGGCGATTTCTACTGGGTGGATGCCTACGTCACGCCGATCACCGAGCACGGCGAGGTGGTCGGCTACGAGTCGGTACGCTCCTGTCCGTCACGCGAGGACGTTCAGCGTGCCGAGCGCCTGTACCGTCGCATCAACCAGCGCGGGTATCGGGTGCGGCGTTTTCGCCTGCATGCCCAGGACGTCGTCGGTGCGACGGGGCTGTGCGCCGCGGCCGGCCTGTGGCTGGGCGGTCTTGGCGCGGCGGCGTTGCTTGCCCTGGCGGGCACGGGGCTCGCATTCGGGCTGATGGGGCGCCTGCGCGAGCGGCGCCTGATCTCGGCGCTGAACGAGCAGATGCCCAATGCCTTCAGCCACCCGCTGGCAGTGGAGTCCTACACCGGCGACGTGGGGCTGTTGGGGCGACTGAAGGCCTCGATCAAGAGCGAGCAGGCGCGGATGATCACCGTGCTCACCCGGATCGAGGATGCCTCGGACCAGGTCAGCCGCCAATCGTCGGTGAGCCTCGATCTCTCGACCCAGGCCAAGGAGGAGATCGCGCGCCAGCAGGCAGAGACCGAGCAGGTCGCGGCGGCCATGCACGAGATGTCGACCACCATCAACGACGTCTCCGAGCACGTCCAGCGCACCGCCGACGAGGCCAATCGCTCGCAGGAACTGGTCGAGGAAGGGCGGGGGCTGTCCACCCGCACGCGCGAGTCGATCGTCGACCTGCAGGAGACGGTCAACGCCATCGGCGAGTCGGTGGAAGGGGTCTCGAACCAGACCGGCGCGATCGCCAGTGCCGCCGGCATCATCGACCAGATCGCCCAGCAGACCAACCTGCTGGCCTTGAACGCGGCCATCGAGGCGGCGCGCGCCGGCGAACACGGCCGCGGCTTTTCCGTGGTGGCCGAGGAGGTACGGGATCTGGCCCGCCGCACGCAGGAGTCAACGCGCGATATCCACGAGATCATCGCCACCCTGACGCAACAGGCCGAGGAATCCGTGGCCGTCGCCCGCCGCGGTCGCGAGGCGGCCACCGCCGGGGTTGATCGCGTGCGCGAATCCGAGGAAATGCTCAATGGCGTGGCCGAGGCGGTGGCGCAGATACGCGACATGGCCACCTCGATGGCCGCTGCGGTCGAGGAGCAGGCCACCGTCTCCGACGAGATCGATCGCCAGGTGCACAACATCTCCGATCTCGCCAATTCCAGCCTCGACCAGTCGGCCGCGGCCGAGGACAAGATTCACGATCTCGAGCGCATTGCCGCCGAGCTTCACGAGCTGGTCACCCGCTTCAAGCGCCACTGACAACCCGTCCCTTTCCGCCTTCTCGGTTCAGGTAGCCCCTGCGCGACTTGTCATCCGTCCGGCAGCCATAGGACGTTCCCTGAATGGGTCCGGTGAAGAGCCGGAGGAAGCACGGAGGCTATGGCTGGGTCGATGCGCATGACACGCCGATGACCGAACACGGCAAGGTGTTCGGTTAGGAGGCGGTCCGAGCCTGCCCGTCACACGAGGATGTGCGGCGGGCCGACCGGCTCTATCGGCGTATCTATCAGCGAGGCTATCGGGCGCGTCGTTTCCAGCCGCCTAGTCAGGATGTGCTCGGGGTGCTGGGGTTGCTTGGCTCGGCCGGCCTTGATTGGGTGACTGTCCCGGAGTACTCCTTGAGGAGCTCGCTAACGCGGTGCTTCTCGTCCTCGTTATGGGCATGGGCGACGACCGTCCACTCGCCGTGCGTTGATGCGTCGCGGGTGTCCGCGAGCACACGCTCATGATCCAGTCGAACGGACACGATACCGGCACTCAGCATGCCGAACAGGCCGCCGACCACGGCGAGAATTCCATAGACCCAGCCCGGGCTCGCCGTGGCCCAATCGAAACCGGCGCCGATCAGGATGCCGGCGACTATCAGGCCGACGACGGCACCGATCACGCCGAGCGCGGCATTGGAACGAAGTAGGGTCCGGGAAATCTCGGACGGCTCCGGATCCAACTGCTCCGCCCGCTGGGGGTCGTCCGGCTCGACCACGTGGATATGTTCGTTGGATAGCCCGACCTTGGCGGCCAGGGCGCTTGCGGCTTCACGGGCGCGGCGCTCGTCATGGAATACGGCGTCGACCACGTGCGGGAAACGTTCGGAAATGATTTCTGCAGGGTCCATAACATACCCTCCTCTGTGGCGATCCGTAACGGGATCGGAAAAATACCCGAGTCCTGTCAATGAGATCCCCACAGGAGAATGTAGTTCAGATCGTCGGGCATATGGCGTTCAGTGCTCTGCACGCTAGAGATCAGTGGTGGCTTGAGGCGCACCACGACTGCATGTGAGCTTCACCAGTGGGTGACTCGCTTCAAGCGGCACTGACACCAATCCCTTTTCGCATTCCCGGTTCAGGCAGCTCCTGCGCGAATAGCCACGCCGTTCGACGGCCGTCGGATGATCAGTGATCTGTCGATTGCGCTTTAGTGCGCGTTCTATGAACTATTATCTCCGTCAAAACTCCGATGAACAGGTAACGGATTTTTGGTTGAAATTCGGCCGTTAACTGGATTAGGAGGTGGTTCATGACTCAGGCAGAGATCATCAGCGAACGGTTTCCCCACAAGGTCAGTGCCGTGTTCCACAATGGTTCCCGCGCCCGCGATGCGGCCAACGCCCTGGCCGCCAAGGCCGGTTTTTCCTCGGACCAGATCGACTTGGTCGATCCCCACGACCCGCAGCTGGCTCACAAGGTCGAGAAAGACTCCGGCGCGATCTTCTCGACGATCCTGCGCTCGCATGCCGTGTTGGCGGTGGTTGGTGCCGTCGCCGGTCTCATCCTGGCCGGGGTGTTTGTCGGCGCCGGTTTCGATTGGGCCACGACGAGCCCGGGCTGGGTGTATGGCGTGTTCGCGGTGGTCGGTGGTGCCATCGGCATGCTGGGCGCGGGACTGGTCTCGATTCGTCCCGACCACGAGCCGGTGATCGCCGAGACCCAAGGCGCCAGCAAGCACGGCGAATGGACGGTGGTGGTCCACGCTCGTGACGAGGACGAGAAGCACAGGGCCGACGAACTGCTCGAGCACTATTCAAAAGAGGTCGCCGAATCGCTCTGATACGCTGGCGTCCCCGTTGTTGGGACGTCGCGCGCGACTTCGCCGGTGCCGTATGCCTCGGGGAAGTCGGGTGGTCGGTGAGTGGCCGTCCGGCCCAATACGCTGGCAGGGAGTTCGTGGATGCCGTTTGATATCGACTGGTCCTCGGTCTATTGGAACCTCACCTACTTGGCGGCGGCCTACGTGCTGGCCCTGCCGGTGGCGCTGGAACGCGAGACGCACTCGCGCTCGGCCGGTCTGCGCACGTTTCCGCTCGTGGCGGTCGCCAGTTGCGCCTACATGCTGCTCGGCATCAACGTGCTCGAATCCAGCGGCGCCGAGGCGCGGGTATTCGAGGGGATCATCACCGGCATGGGCTTCATTGGCGGTGGTGCGATTCTCAAGAGCCAGAATCGCACCACGGGCACGGCCACGGCGGCCAGCCTCTGGACCACCGGGGCGATCGGCGTGGCGGTGGCCTGGAATCATTTCGAGATCGCCCTGCTGCTCTCGATCGTCACCTTCGCCAGCCTGCGGCTGCTGTCACCGGCAAAGCAGGTGCTCAACGGGCATCGTGACGAGGCGGACGAACGCATCTCGGTTCGGGACACGCGCGATGAGGAGCGCTAGTTTGGCTCGTCGTTGACGGGCCGCAGCCATCGTCTGACGCGTCACGCGTCAGCCTAGAAACGAAAGAAGGCCACCGATCACTAGGGAAACTCTGTACGATTCGATGGCATCTCTGGCTCGCGGGTTTGCTCGCAATCAAGGCGCCGGACCGAAGACGGGCTCGTTGCCCGTCGAGGGACGGCAACGACGAGTGCGAGCAAACCCGCGAGCCCCTTTTCGGGCGGACCTCCAAGGGCCCATCTGCGGCGTTGCAGCCCTTGTAAAGGGCGACGGCCCTTCACGGCGGACTGCGCCTTGCATCTGGGCCCTTGGAGGTCCCGCAGAGACGTCATCGAATCGTGCAGAGTTTCCCCAGGTGGCCTTCTTGTCGTCAGGGGAAGGGGATCAGCAACGGCCTTTCTTTGCCTGTCCCGGCGGGCAGAAATGCCCATGGCCGTGACCGTGGGTCTCGCGGTAGCGATGGCGCTCGTGGTGGCCGTCGTCACGGTAATACCGATCATCGCGGCTGTTGCGAGTGGTCACGCCGGTGCCAACGGCCGCGCCGATGCCCGAACCGACAATCGCCCCTTCGCGACCACCGACCTCGGCGCCGACGACGCCACCGAGTGCGCCACCGATTGCCCCGCCAATGGCGGCGTCACGGTGCAGTTCGCCGCCGAACGCGGCGGTGGTCGGCAGGATCAGGGCAGCGAGCAGCGTGCGAAAGCCCAGGGTTTGGATGCGGTGGGTCATGGTCTTGCTCCTGTGAGTGGTTTCACGGGCCAACCGGCCGTACCGGGCCCGTGATGTTCAACCGATGACCGGTTTGATAGGCAGGCTTATCGCAAGTTCCCCATCGACGATCCCAAGGGACTATCCACGCGAAGCTCATTGCGCAGACCGCCTCGAGAGGTCAGTCGGTTTCGCCGTCCGCCTCCTCGGCGGTGGGGCCGACGATCACGACGACACGTTTCTGCGGCTCGACGTGCCGGTCGAAGGCCTGGCGGATCTCGGCGGCCGTGACCGCCTCGACGCGCTCGGTGTAGTCGTCGAAGTAGTCGAGTGGCAGGTCGAGGAAGGCCAGCGCACCGATCTGCTCGACGATCTTGCCGTTGCTGTTCAGGCGCATGGGAAAGCCACCGACGATATTGGCCTGGCTGTCGGCCAGTTCCTCGTCGCTCGGCCCCTCGTCGATGAAACGTGACAGTTCCTCGTCCATCAGCGACAGGGCGGTCTCGACCTGGTCGTTGCGCGTCTGGATGCCCATCACCAGTCGGCCGCCGGCACGCAGGGGCATGAGATAGCTGTAGGTGCTGTAGGCCAGCCCGCGCTTCTCGCGCAGCTCGGACATCAGTCGCGAGGCAAAGCCGCTGCCGCCCAGCATGTGGTTGCCCACGTACAGCGGCAGGTAGTCCTCGTGCTTGCGCGGGATGCCGTCGAGGGCAACCAGTACGGTCGACTGTTCCGAGGGGAAGTTGATGCGCAGCGTCTCGGATTCCTCCAGCGGCGGCACCTCGGGCAGGGGCGGAGCGGGTTCACCCGTGGGCAGGCCGTCGGTGAGCGTATCGGCCAGGCGGCGCGCCTGCTCTGCCTCCATATCGCCGACGATCACCACGGTGGCATTGGCGGCCACGTAACGCTGCTGATGGAAGTCCCGCACATCGTCGGGGGCAATGGACTCGACCGACTCGCGGGTGCCGTCGGTGGGGTGGGCGTAGGGGTGATCGCCGAAGGCCGCCTTGCGCAGGGCGTCGCTCGCGACCGCCTGCGGGGATTGCTGGCGGGACTGGATGCCGCGCAGTTGCCGCTCGCGCTCGCGCTGGATGTCGTCGTCCTTGAAGGCCGGCTTGGCGATGACCTCGGCCATCAGCTCGACCGCCGGCCAGAGCCAATCCTCCTCGGTCAGGCTGCGCAGACGCACGGCGCTGGACTCGAGGTTGGCGCTGGCGGAAAACTCGGCCCCGACGCGGGCGAAGCCGTCGGCAATCGCCTTGGCGTCCCGCTCGGTGGTGCCCTCCTCGAGCAACGAGGCGGTCAGGCTGGCCGTGCCGCCTTTACCCGCGGGGTCGCGCGCACTGCCGGCATCGAAGATCACCCGGGCGTCGACCATCGGCAGGCTGTCGGTGGGATAGAACAGCACCTCGGCGCCGTTGTCGGTCTGCCAGGTCTCGACCGGCAGGACCGGTTCGGCACGCGCCGTGGCCGAGATCAGCAGGGCGCCGAGCGCGAGGATCGCCGGCCAAAAGCGGCTGCGGGCATCAGTGGACACGTTCGATACCTCCGGTCGGGCTTGGCAAGTCGGTTGATTCGTCGGACGACGTCGGCTGGAGGGTGGCAATGGTCAGGCCGTCGTCCTGGAAATACTCTCGGGCGACTGCCTGCACGTCCTCGATGGTGACCGCACGCACGCCCTCGACGAACCGGTCGGCCAGTCGGTAATCCAGACCCACGGTCTCGTACATGCCCAGCTTCATGCCCTGGTAGAACAACGAATCACGTTCATAGACGTCCGAGGCGACCACCTGCGCCTTGATGCGCTCGAGTTCGTCGGTCCCGACCGGTTCGCTCTTCAACCGCTCGATCTGGTCGCGCAAGAGCCGCTCGACTTCGTCGAGGGATTGCCCGTCACGCGGGGTGGCATCGACGGTGAACAGGGTCGTTTCCCGCGCGTTGAGGTTGTACCCTGCCGAGGCGCCGAGAGCTTGCCGGCGCGCACCAGGTCGTTGTTCAGGCGCGCCCCGGAATCGCCGGCGAGGATGCCGGAGACGACGGCGAGCGCGTAGGCGGTGCGCGACTCCTCGGCGGTGACCAGCGACGGCACCTTGTAGCCCATCGTGACGTGCGGCAACTTCGCCGGAATGGACAGGTGGGCGCGCTTGAGGCCATGTTGCTCCATCTCCTCGCGCGGCTTGGCCGGCGGCAGGTCGCGCCGTTCGATCGTCCCGTAGTGACGCTCGGCCAGTTCGACCACCGCCTCGGGTTCCACGTCGCCGACCACGATCAGGGTGGCGTTGTTGGGCGCGTAATGCTCGCGGTACCAGCGCTGCAGGTCCTCAACGGTGTAGGCATCGATATCGGTCTTCCAGCCGATAACCGGGTGGTGATAGCCGCTGCTGGTAAACGCCGTGGCGTAGAGCAGCTGGTTCAGGCGGGCATTGGGGTTGTCGCGCACCCGCGAGCGCCATTCCTCCTTGACCACCTCCTTCTCGCGGGCGAACTCTTCGGGGTCGATCTCGAGGTTGGCCATGCGATCGGCCTCCCAGCGCATCACCGTCTCCAGCTCATCGGCCGACAGGGTCTGGTAGTACCCGGTGAAATCGCGGCCGGTAAACGCGTTTTCCTCGCCACCGAGACGCGCGATGATGTCCGAGAACTCGCCGGGGCCCAGGTTTTCCGTGCCCTTGAACATCATGTGCTCGAACATGTGGGCAATCCCGGTGATCCCGCCCGGCTCGTCGACCGAGCCGACCTTGTACCAGATCTGGTGGGTGACCACCGGGGCGCGCTCGTCGGGCAGGACGAGGACCTTGAGGCCGTTGTCGAGCGTGGTTTCGTGGACCGCGGCGCTCGTCTTGCCCGCGGCCGCCATCGGGGCGGCGATCAGCGCAAGCGAGGAGAGCACGACGGGGAGCAGGGCGGCGAGATAACGTCGGGTCTGCATGCGTTTGGTCTACCAGGGAGTTAACGAATGGGGCGCCATGTGGGCATGGTCGGAATCGGTGTGACCGTTGCCGCGGGCGGCGGTTTCAAACTCCCGCCGCCGGGTCCAGACTCAAGGCTCGGGTTCCGAAAGACGGCCGCGGGAGGTGCTTGCATGGATTTCTCGATCATACAGGGCAATATCGCGACGCAATCGGCCGATTGCCTGGTCAATGCCGCTGGGACATCACTCGCAATGGGCAGTGGTGTGGCCGGTGCGCTGCGTGAGGCGGCCAACGGGCCGATCAACGAGGCGGCGATGGCCCAGGGGCCGGTCCCGCTGGGCGGTGTGGCCGTCACGCAAGGCTTCGATCTGCCCGCCCGCTGGGTAATCCACGCGGCGGCCATGCCGCATTACGGCGATGGGCGCGCCACGGAGCATAGTATCCGTGCAGCGGTTCGCAACACCTTGGCCAAGGCCGACGAGCTGGGGTGTCGCTCAATGGTGATCCCGCCGCTGGGCTGCGGCGTGGCCGGCTTCGACCTGGCAACCGGGGTGCGTTTGATCCTCGAGGAGATCGACCGCTACGAGCCCGCCACGCTGACCGACCTGCGGTTGATCGTCTATCGCGAGGCGGATCGGCAGGTGGTCGAGGACGTCGCTCGCGCGGTTCGTGGCGTCTGAAAGACCAAGGTGACCACGAAAAATCCGGCCCCGGTTGTGCTCCCGGGGCCGGATGGTTGATGGTCGAAGGGTCCTCGTGGATCAGGCGTTGACTACCCGCCGGGGCCCACTGCGCGGCGCCTCCTCCATCGCCGGTGGAGCACCGTCGGACGCCTTCTTGTCCGCGTAGGGCGTGCTCGGCCCGTTGACCAGGAAGTCCATCAGGTGATTGCGGAACGGGTAGTAGTGGTCGTCGTGATGCATCTCCTGGCGGGAACGCGGCTTGGTCAACGGGTTGTAGGCGCACTCGGCCACCTCGGCGAACGGCCCGTTGGTCATCAACAGGATCTTGTCGGCCAGCAGGATCGCCTCGTCGACGTCGTGGGTGATCATGAACACCGTCTGGTTGGTGGCCTGGCAGATCGCCAGCAACTCGTCCTGGATCACCCCGCGGGTCAGCGCATCCAGCGCACCGAACGGCTCGTCCATCAGCAGCATCTTCGGCTCGATGGCGAAGGCCCGGGCGATGCCGACGCGTTGGCGCATCCCGCCGGAGAGCTGGTGGGGCTTCTTGTCGATCGCCGGGGTCAGGCCGACCATGTCGACGTACTTCTCCACCTGCGCGTTCACTTCATCCTTGGAGTGGTGCTTGAAGCGGGATTTCACCGCGAAGGCGACGTTCTCGCGCACCGTCAGCCAGGGCATCAGGGCGTGGCCCTGGAAGACCACGCCGCGGTCGAGGCCCGGTCCGGTGACTTGCCGGTTCTCCATGAAGACGTAGCCGTCGGTCGCGGCGTCCAGCCCGGCGAGGATGTTGAGGATGGTCGACTTGCCGCAGCCGGAGTGGCCGATCAGGCAGACGAATTCGCCCTTTTCGATCTCGAAGTCGAGGTTCTGGAACACGGTGACCGGTTCCTGGCCCATCGGCGCGGGGAAGGTCTTCTCCAGGCCGTCGACCTGGATGAATGCGGGGGTAGTCATGGTCAGACCTCCTTATAACTGACGGCCTTGCCAAGCAAGCCGAAGATCATGTCGAGGATCATGCCGACCACGCCGATCAGCAGGATGGCGAAGATCACGTTGGCGAGATCGAGGTTGTTCCACTCGTTCCAGATGAAGTAGCCGATACCGGTACCACCGACGAGCATTTCCGCGGCGACGATGACCAGCCAGGCGATGCCCATCGAGATGCGCATGCCGGTGAGAATCGTCGGGGCGGCGGCCGGCAGGATCACCTGGAACGCCTTCTTGATCGGGCCGACCTCGAGGGTCTTGGCCACGGCGAGCCAGTCGTCGCGGACCGAGGCAACCCCGTAGGCGGTGTTCACCATCATCGGCCAGATCGAGCAGATGAAGATCACGAAGATCGACGAGATCGAGGCGTCCTGGATGATGTAGAGCGCCAGCGGCATCCAGGCGAGCGGCGAGATGGGTTTCAGTATCTGGATGTAGGGGTCCAGCGCCTTGTGCATCAACGGCGACATGCCGATCAGGAAGCCCAACGGCACGGCGACCAGCGCGGCGAGCGCGAAGCCGGCCAGCACCCGCCAGAGCGAATGGGCCAGCTGGATGCCGATGCCCATGTCGTTGGAGCCCGAGACGTAGAACGGATCGGACAGGTGCGTCCAGATTGCCGAACCAATATCCCCCGGGGTGGGGATGTCGGATTCCTGGACGGTATCCAGCCCCATCATCGCGGCGTACTCGGGGTCCATGTCGCCGAGATCGACCTGGGTGGGCAGGGTCGCCCCCCACCACGCGCCGACGAAGGCGAGCAGCAGGAGAATCGAGACGATGCCGGCGCGTAAGCGCAGTGACTGGCTCATGGTTTAGGCCCTCCCGATCTCGAACGATTCGAGGTATGCCTGCGGGCGTGCCGGGTCGAATTCCTTGCCCATGATCATGTGCTTTTTGCTGTTGATCTCGGGTGCCGGCAGGCCCATCTCGGCCAGGCGCTGGCGCGCGTCGGTCGCGCGGAAGATCTCCTCGGCGATGTCGGCGTAGTCGATCTCTTCTTCGATGTAGCCCCAGCGCTTCATCTGCGTGAGGATCCACACGCCCATCGATTCCCACGGGAACGGGTCGAAGTCGGCACGCTCGGGCTCCTCGATGATGTTGCCCAACCCGTCGGCGTAGCGGCCGGTCATCACCTGGTCGAGCACGATCTTCGGCTGGTTGAGGTAGTTGGCCGGGGCGATCGCCTCGATGATCTCCGGGCGGTTTTCCTTCTTGTGCGCGTAGACCGTGGCGCTGGCAATGGCGCGGAACAGCGCGGAGAAGGTGTTGGGGTTTTCCTCGACGAAGCTCCTGGTTGCACCGAAGGCGCAGCAGGGATGGCCGTCCCAGAGATCCTTGGACAGCACGTGGATGAAGCCGGCGCCCTCGTAGACCGCGCGCTGGTTGAACGGCTCGGGGCCGAGGAAGCCGTCGATATTGCCGGCCTTGAGGTTGGCGACCATCTCCGGCGGGGCGATGACCTTGAGCTGGACATCCTGGTCCGGGTCGACGCCGTGCTCGGCGAGGTAGTAGCGCAGCAGCAGGTTGTGCATCGAGTGGTCGTAGGGGATGCCGAAGGTCATGCCCTTCCAGTTGCTCGGATCACGATTCTCCTTGTGCTTGTTGTGCATCGTGATCGCCTGGCCATTGATGTTCTGGATGGTGGCGACGTAGGTGTCCTGCTGACGCGCGCCGACCCCGAGCGAGGCGGAGATCGGCATCGGCGAGAGCATGTGCGAGGCGTCGAGCTGGCCATTGGCGACGTTGTCTCGAATCAGTGCCCAGCCGGCGGTCTTGACCACCTCGACGTCGAGGCCTTCGCGCTCGTAGAAGCCCATCGGGTGGGCCATGATGATCGGCGTGGCGCAGGTGATCGGGATGAAACCGACCTTGAGCTTCTTCTTCTCCAGCGGCCCGGCCGGATCGGCGGCAATGGCCTTGGCGGCAGCCATCGGGAAGAAGGTCGAGACGGCGGCCATCGCCGTGCTCACGCCCACGGCCTTGATGAAGTTGCGACGGGTCCGATCTTCCGGGAACAGCGAGCGCATGACCGAGGATTCCACGGCGCGGTTGAGGGCGGCCTCTTCGTCGGTCGGGTTCGGGCTGGCGCCGATGGCGGCATTGTGGTCCGCCTGGCTGGCGTGCTTGCCGCAGGTGCAGCCGCGGTGCAGTGACTGGTCGGGATCGAACGGGTTATCGAATGTGGACATGGTTTCGCTCTCGGGTCGGTGAGTGACGACCTCGAGATTGCAGATGCCGTGCCACACCGCTCGTTTGCGCCAGATCAACGCGAATTGGCCGAAAATGACGCATTTTCGCACCAGGAGGGAGCGGTGGCGGGGGATCGATCCCGTTCTTGGTGCGTCGGTGAGGGCCGTATCGCCGCGCAATGCCCGCCAATGGCGGACAAAGTCTTAGGTCCGCTTCTTGCACTTCCGGGAATGTCATTCCTTCAGACCCGGAGCCCCCATGAGCGACGCCCAAGCCCTCCAGTCGTCGGCACGCGCCGACAGTGCCGATGCCGAACTGCTGGTCGTTCACGAGGCCACGCAATGGCTCTCGCACCTGAACGACCCGGATACCGTGATCGGCCGGATGCTGCGGCTGCTCTCGCAGATCACCGGCCTCAACCGTGGGCGCGTGGTACTCCCCGATGCCAGCGGCGAGTTCATGGAGATCCGCTACGCCTACGGGCTCTCGTCCGACGAGCGCGACCGCGGCCGTTACCGGGTAGGCGAGGGCGTGACCGGGCGGGTGATGCGTACCGGGCAGGTGGCCGTGGTCCAGGACATCGACGAGGAGCCGGTCTACCTCACCCGCGCGGTCGAGCGCGACACCCTGCCGCCCGAGACGGTCGCCTTCCTGGCCGTGCCGATCCTCAACGAGGACCAGCCCATGGGCGTGCTGGGTGCCCACCGCATCCGCGAGCGCCACCGCCCGTTGCACCGCGACATCACGCTGCTGCGCATCATGGCCGCCCTGATTGCGCGCGTGCTCAAAGTCGACGACCTGATCCGCGAGCAGACCGCCGCGCTGGCCGAGGAGAACGAATCCCTGCGTGAGGCCCTGTCGAGCAACCAGGAGGCGCGTCACGGCATCCTCGGCGAGAGCCCGGCCTTGCGTCAGGCCTTTCGCCAGACCCTGCATGTCTCGCCGACCCAGGCGACCGTGTTGCTCAACGGCGAGTCGGGCACCGGCAAGGAGCGTTTCGCGCGCATGGTGCACCTGACCAGCCCCCGCTGCGACGGGCCGTTCATCGCCATTAACTGCGCGGCCATCCCCGATGCGCTGCTGGAATCGGAATTGTTCGGTCACGAGAAGGGCGCGTTCACCGGGGCGGTGTCGGCCAAGAAGGGCAGCGTGGAACTGGCCTCCGGCGGCACGCTGTTCCTCGACGAGATCGGCGATCTGGCCTTCGATTTGCAGTCCAAGTTGTTGCACGTGCTGGAAAAACAGACCATCCACCGGGTGGGTGGCACCAAGGACGTGCCGGTGGATGTGCGCATCATTGCCGCCACCCACAAGAACCTGCAGGAGGCGGTCAACCAGGGACGCTTTCGCATCGACCTGTTCTACCGGCTGAACGTCTTTCCCATCCACCTGCCGGCGCTGCGCGAGCGCGACGGCGACGTGAAGCTGCTCGCGCGGCATTTCCTGCAGGTCGCCAGCCAGGAGTTCGACCGCAACGCCACGTTCGAGGCCGGCGTGCTCGATCGACTGGCCGCCTACAACTGGCCGGGCAACATCCGGCAACTGGAGAACGTGATCAAGCGCGCGGTACTGGTGGCCCAGAACGGCTGGATCACCGTGGCCGATATCGAGCTGATCCTGACCCACGAGTCGCACGTCACCGATCACCTTGAGGCCGGTGGTCGCCCGGAGCCGTCGGCATCGACGCCGGGGCCGGGGGACCCCGCGGGCATGGGAGCGGGGAACACGGGCCCTGACCACGCGCCGTCGTCATCGCCAGGGTCATCGCCCGGGTCACCACATGGGCAGCCGCCCGGGCGCGCCTACCGCTGGGTGCGCGAAGACGAGGCCGATGCCCTGCTGGCGGCCCTGGAAGCGACCGGAGGCAACAAGACCCAGGCCGCCTCTCGGCTGGGCATGACCACCCGGCAGTTCCGTTACCGCCTGGACAAGCTGGGTTTGCAAGGGGGGTGAGCGGGGGTGTTTCCCGGAAGTGGTCGCGGTCAGGAAGAAGCTGGTGGCGGTGACGCTTTTCCTGCGTTTCCGTCTTTCTGTTCGATCAAGGGCAGGTAGCCGGGCAGGGCCTCGACCCGTGCGATCCACTGGCCGATGGCCGGGTAGGGGGCCAGCGACACGCCGGCCTCGTCGGCCAGTGCCACGTACGGGTAGCAGGCCAGATCGGCGATGGTGGGATGGTCGGCGGCGAGCCAGTCGGCCTGTTCGAGGCGTTGCTCCATCAACGCCAACCCGGCGCGTCCCTCCTGCTGGCACTGTTCGCGGTTGAATGGGGCACCGAGCCGCCAGACGGCGCGGGCACGGGCCAAGCCGTAGAGGAGTTCGTCACCGGCTACGGCCAGCCACTGCATCACGGCCGCCTCGGCGGCCGGTTCGTCGGGGAGCCATCGGCGGGTGCCGTAGCGACGTGCGAGATAGATCAGTATCGCCATCGAGTCCCAGATGCGCACCTCGCCGTCGACCAGGAACGGCACCTGGCCGCGCGGGTCGATGCGTTTGAATTCGGGCGAGGCGGGTTGTTTGGCGACGACGTCGATGGGCGCGCGCTCATACTCCAAATCGAGCATCGAGAGCAGCAGTCGCACCTTGTGGCAGTTGCCGGACAGGGGGAAGTCGTAGAGCGTAATCGAACTCACGGCGGTGTCTCCGGGAGTGGGTCGGGGCGGACGTCCGTTCGGCCCGCAGAAGAAAGGCCCGGCATGCCGGGCCCCACTGAAATGCCTTGGCGCCGCAGGGGCGCGTCAGGTTCAGGCCACGAAGGGCAGGCCTTCCTCGATCGGCAGGCTCGGGTCACGCGACCACTCGTTCCAGGAGCCGAAGTACAGGCGCACGTTCTCGATGCCCGCCGCGCGCAGGGCGACCAGCGTGTTCGACGCCCGCGCGCCCTTGAAACAGTACAGGAACACCTCGGAATCCGGCGAGATGCCGACGCTGTCGCACTCGGCACGGATCTCGGCCGGTGACTTGAAGCGTGCGACGTCGCCGGGCTTCATGAAGCGATACCACTCGATCCACTTGGCATCAGGCAGACGCCCCTTGCGCGGACAGAAATCCTTGCCGTAGGGCGAGGAGCTCTCGGCGATCCACTCGTCGACGTCGCGCACGTCGAGCAGGACCACGTCATCGCGCTCCAGGGCCGCGAGCACGTCGTCCTTGTCCAGCATGACGTCGCTGGCGCTGCTGTCGAGCGGAAAGGCGGCGGCCACCGGGGCCGGTGAGTCGGTGCTGACCGGCAGGCCGGCTGCCACCCAACCCTGAAAGCCGCCGTGCAGGATGCTGATTTTGTCCTTGGGGTAGCCGAGGTGTTCGAGCAGGAACAGGCCGCGACAGGACTGGCCAAAGCCCGTGTCCATGGCGTCCTCGTAGAGCACGGCCACCTTGTTGCCATCCAGCCCGGCTGCACCGAACTTGTCGCTGAACCGTTGTTCGAGTTCGGCCAGCCCTTCCGGGGTTGAAGTGGCCAGGAAGGTGAAGATTTCCGGCATGTTGATCGCCCCCGGCAGATGCCCGGCGGCGTAGGCCTCGGGGCTGCGCGTGTCGATCGGCACGATGGCACCGGGATCGAGTGACTTGAGATCCTGCGGTTCGATCAGGGGGTTGCTCATGGGGTGCTCCTGGGGCTTCTGGCCCGGTGGGTGGCTAGGCGGTGGTCGATGGGTGGGACCACCTCAACTGACGCGTCCCGTGACGCGCCGGTAAAGGGATTCGTGTTCACTGACCGCCTTGCCGGCCAGGGCGTAGCCGGCGAGTTGGCCGCGGCTGACGAAGTCGTTGCGTTGGCCCTCGGCCACGGTGTGCGGGGTCCAGCGGCCCAGGTCGGCAAGCCGGCGGTCGGGCGGGCAGAGCATGATCGGCAGACTGGGGGTCTTGACGCGAATCGCGGCCGGACGGTGCTCGAATGGCTCACAGTCGCCATTCAGGGCCGCGGCTGCTGTCGTGGCCATGCGGCGGATCGGCTCGATGAAGAAATAGCTGCGCCCCTTGATCTCGGCGCAGTCGCCGACGGCATAGACGTGCGGGTCGCTGGTCTGCATGGTCTGCGCCGAGGCGAGGATGCCGCGGTTGGTGACCAGCCCGGCGCGGTTGGCCAGATCGGTGTTGGGCACGAGCCCCATCGCCGAGATCACCTCGTCGGTGCGGATCTCGCAGCCGTTGGTCAGCGTGACCTTCAGGCGCCCGTCGGCCGGGTCGACGCGGGCGAGGCTGATCCCAGGGCGAAAGTCGACGCCCTTGGCTGCCAGGTGTCGCCCCAGCTCGTCGCCCAACGGGGCGGGGGCGAGCCGGTCGAGTGGGCGCTCACCGAGATCGAGCACGGTGACGCGATGCCCTCCGGCGGTCAGGTCCTCGGCCAGTTCCACGCCGATCAGGCCGGCACCGATGATGGTGACGTGGCGCGTTTCGCCTTCGAGACGGGCACGCAGACGCTGGTAGGCGGCGAGATGGTTGAGTCGCGTGATGCGAGGGGCGGCATCGCCGTCGAAGGCGCGAAAGCGCTGGCGGGCACCGAGGGCGAGCACCAGCTCCCCGTAGTGGACCGGGCCGCGGGTGGTCAGCAGCCGCTTGCCGTCGGTGTTCAGCGCGAGCACCGAGGTGTTCGGTTGCAGGGTGATGCCCAGTTCGGCGGCCTTGGCCGGCCCGCTCTGCTCGACGAGGTCCTCCGGGGCGCGGCCCTGGCTGATCGCCATCGACAGGCCCGGCTTGGTGTAGGCGGCCGCCTCGTCATTGCTGATCAGGGTGATGGGGCGGTCGGGTCGCGGGCCCGAAGCTCTTCGGCGACCGTCCAGCCGGCGATGCCGGCGCCGACGATGACCACCGAGTCCGGACCGCCCACGCCGCCCTGTGCCGCGCGCGGCCGCGGGGCACCGTTCTGCGCGGCGCGCTGGGCGGCGTACTCGTGCAGGGGCATGAAATCGGCCTTGGTCACCCCGCACAGCGGGCAGTACCAGTCGTCGGGGATGTCCTCGAAGCGGGTCCCCGGTGCGATGCCGCTGTCCGGGTCGCCCTCGTCCTCGTCGTAGATCCAGCCGCAGACGGTGCAGATCCAGCGGATGTCGTCGTCAGGCGTGTTCATGGCGGGTCACCTTGGTTTCGTTCAGTTCGTAGACGGTCGTTGGGGGACGCGGCTCGGCCTTGGGCCGGGTCACGTCGATCGCGGCGATACCGAGCCAGGCGAGCAGGCTGCCGGTGAACATGAGCGGCAAGACGGCGCGCATCCGTGGGGTAGGCATGGCAATGACCGGGTAGCGGCACATGGGATCAGTCGATCAACGCCTCGATTTCCTTTCGCAGGTGCTTGATCGCCGGGGTCACGATCGCGACGAAATAGGCCTCGCGCAGCTTGCGCTGGGCCGGGGCATCGACGAGGTAGCCGTTCGCGCCGGTGTGCAGCATCGCGCTGTTGGCCGCGCGCAGCGCGAGCTCGGAGCCGGCCAGTCGCAGTTCCAGTACCTGGCGGAAATAGGCCGGGTCGGGGTTGTGCACGTCGGTGGCGAGTTCGCGCACCAGGGCGCGGGTGTCTTCCAGGGCCTCGCGCAGTTCGTCGGGGCGGTCGTCGAGGTAGGCGTTGATGTGCCCCAGGCGCGGCTCGACGTCTTCGCACAGGCGAATGCATCCCTCGATCACGCCGGTGGCCATGCCCGCCTGAAGCAGGACGAAGCCCGCCTTGATGCGTTGCAGGAACGGGCCGACCGGGTCGGCAATGATCTCGTTCTTGGGGATGAAGACATCCTCGAAGAACAGGGCGTAGGTGCCGGTGCCCTCCATGCCGCAGAACTCGACCAGTTGCTTGATGGAAAGCCCGGCCGTGTCGGTGTGTACCAGCGCCATCACGTCGCGCGGGTTGTCGCCTTCGACGCGGAAGATCGATCCGAAAACATGGTGCTCGCCCAGGTTCGAGATCCACGGCAGGTTGCCGTTGACGATAAAGCCGTCGGCGGTCTCCTCGGCGTGCAGCAGGATGTCCTCGATGCCGGCGAAGTACTTCATCGGGTTGGACAGGGCGGTGCCACCGAGCAGTTCGCCGCTGGCGAGCTTCGGCAGGACGGTGTCCTTCAAGTGCTGGTTGTCGGAGTTCTCGACGTACCAGGCCACGGCGTCCTGACACCAGGTCATGAAGCCGGTGGACATGCATTCGGCCGAGATGCGGTCCATGTCGTCGATGGCCGCGGCGATATCCATGCCGGCCGGGTTCTGTGAGGCGAGGTGGTGGCGATAGGCTCCGGCCGCACCGATTTCGTGCAACAGGTCGGCGGGGTATTCGCCGTGATCGATCGCGATCACCTTGGGCTTGAGGGCGCGGCGAATCACTGTGTCGAGGTCGGGCGCCGCGTCGGTTTTCAGGAACGCCGGTACGTCGGGCGGGGCCACGGTGGGACGGGCCGCCACGGTGTCGTGGGTGGCGAGATTCATGGGATCACCTCCGGTAGAAGGCCCGGCGGACCGGGCCGATTGGACGACGTCTCGGCGATCAGGCGAGATGGCAGGAGAGGTCGACCGGACGGGTCATGGTGTTGGCCACCGGAGACCACTTCTCGGCGGTGTCCAGCAGATCCTGCAGGTCTTCCTGGCTGATCGGGTCGACCGTCTCGACGTCGAAGTAGACGCGGATGGCGGTGAAGCCCAGCGGCTTGGATTCGTCGAGGTCACCCGTGCCCCAGACGGCGGTGACGTTGATGTCCGCTTCCATGTTCAGCTCGAGCTTGCTGATCTTGATCTGGCGCGCGGTGGCATTGGCGTGCACGCCGACGGCCAGGCAGGCGCCCAGCGCGGCCAGGGAGGCCTCGGACGGGTTCGGGGCGGTGTCGTCGCCCAGCAGGTGCGGCGGCTCGTCGACCACCACCGGGTCGAGATCACGGATGTAGGTCAGGTTGCGGAAACGGCCTTCACAGACGGTCTTCGCCTTGAGCGTGACCACCGCGTCCGGGTTGGCCTTGCCTTTCTCGCTCAGGGCATTGAGGCCGTCGGCATCGATTTCCTTGATCGCCTGGCGGATGCAGGACGGGGCGACGGGTTGGGCGGTTGCTGTGCTCATGAGTATTCACTCCGGTTCTGGATTGGCTTGGACGTGGGCCGGGATCTCGCTCGACGAGTCCCGCCGTCGCCTACTGCATTGCAGAGGCTGTGCCAAGAACCGGAAATGGCGTTGTGGCGCCGTTTGGAAGGGCTGGTGCATGGCGCTGCCCCAGGGTGGGGCAGGCATTGTCGGACAATGTCGGGGCTTTCGCCGGCGTGGGGCGGACAATGTCGGGCTGGCGGCGTGTTAGTGCGCTGATGGAATGCGTAAGTGTCGGATACAAAAGGATAAGTGCTGCTTGGCAGGCTTCTTGTAACGACAGGGGACAGTGGCCTTGGCGGTCACGACTACAAACCCGATATCCCTTGACGGAGATGCCCTCATGATGACCAAGCAAGCACTGACCGACCTGATCCTGGAAAAGAAGACCGCGCTCGGCCTGTCCTGGGCCGATATCGCCAGTGGCGTAGACCTGTCCCCGACGTTCGTCACCTCGGCCTGTCTGGGCATGAACAGCCTCAAGCCCGAGTTCGCCGACAAGCTGATCGCGATCCTCGAACTGCCCGCCGAGGCCAAGGCCGCGATCGAGGCTTGCCCCATGAAGACCTGGGAACAGACCGTGCCGACCGACCCGCTCATCTATCGCCTCTACGAGGTCGTGGGCGTCTATGGTTCGACCATGAAGGAGCTGATCCACGAGGAATTCGGCGACGGCATCATGAGTGCCATCGACTTCTCGCTCGACGTCGACCGCGAGGTCAACCCCGCCGGCGATCGCGTCGTGATCACCATGAACGGCAAGTTCCTGCCCTACAAATCCTGGTAGGCCGCTCGCGGCGGAACCGCGAGCCGAACGTAAAAAGGGCGCGTCCGAGACGCGCCCTTTTTACATGACCGGCGGGTGGCGATCCGTCCACCGGGATCGGCTTCGCCGACGCGATCAGTCGATCAGGACCCGGGCGTTAATCGGTTGAACCGGCCGGTTGTTCTCCGTGCCGATCGCCTTCTCGAACGACGTGATCTGCTCGGTGGAGAGGGTGGGGTGCTGTTGCATGATCACCCAGCGGACACCCTCGCTGCAGGGCGGCGTGGTCAGCGAACCGTTGTAACGATAATGTTCGGCGCCGTCAGGCAGCAGTTCGGCCGCGTTGAACGCGGCATCCAGCTCAACCTCTTCGCCTGCCGAGCCGGGGAGCTTCTTCACGAGCGGCTCGAGCGCGTCGTTGGCTTCCCCTTTCTCGAACAGCGCAGCCACGACGGCCAGATTGCCGTCCGGGTCGGCATGGACGAAATGCACTTCCAGCGGGAAAGGTTCCCCATCAATGGTGTGCTCGCTCGGGGCATGGAAATGGAACTGTTTGAGCTGGAAGTCCCGGCCGTCAAGCGTAAGGGTGCTGCCTTTCTGGTAGTCGACCTGAATGGCGTGACCATTATTGACGAGGTGGGTGCCGCCGTCGCTGTAGTCGAATGCCGGGGGTGACTGATCCGCCGACAAGGATGCAGTTACATCGATGGGTGACTGGTTTACGCCGTCACCACAGCTCGAGTAGGCCGGGTCGAGCGAGGCCCACTGGTCCGGGCCGGCATCGCCCTCGTAGCTCCAGTGAGTGGCGTCTGCTGCCATGGCGTGATGGGGCAGGCCGAACGTGGCGACCAGCACGGCAACGGTTGTGGGGGTAATTCGCATGTGGGACTCCTTGTTTGTTGTTGATTGGCGGATGACCGCTCAGGTGCGACTAGGTAGCAAGGCTAATAGTTCCCTGCGGGAGAGCGGGTGAGGGCAAGTGAGTAGACGGCTAATAAAAAGCTCGCTACGCTCGTGCCGTGCCTCGAACCCATGACAAGGAGAGTGACGATGCTGATGCTGGACGTGAAGGATCTCGGGTGGTGGTACTGGTTGGTGACGGCCATGCTGCTGAGTGTCGGGCTGTTGATCGACCCGGTGGGGCTGTGGCTGGCCGTGGGGCTGACCGTTATCAACCTGGCCCATTTTTCCCTGCGCGCCGATCGCCTGACCGCCTTTCCGGTGCAGGTGCGGTTCTTCTACCTGCTGTTGCTGCTGCTCGCGTTGCCCGAGGCGATGCGCTGGCTGTTCTGGATCCCCATGATCGGCACCTGGGCGCAGGTGCTGGTGGGCTACTGCACCATGGCCCGGCTGGTCTCGCTGCTGCCGTGGAATCGCCGCGAGCCGTTGACCTGGCGGCTGGTATGGCGACGGTTCGTATCGGCGCCGGTACGGGGCAGCGTGGCGGACTGAGTCATCGAGGCCCGGGATTTGAACAAAAAACGGCGCGGATAATTCCGCGCCGTTTGTCGTTTTGCATCTGGCTTACGCCGCTTCGCTGACCCAGTCCCCCGGGCCGCGGCGGCGCTCTACGTCGCCCTCATCGGTGATGCGCAGCAGGGTGAGCCAGCGATTGCCGACCAGGTGCTGCAGCGTCTCGTTGCCGGCGATGATGTTGTCGATCGCCTCGGCGGGTGCCTCGACGAAGGCCGACAGGCGCAGCGGTTCGTGGCGCCAGTTCTCGCCGTCGTGCAGCGACTGCATCGACAGGCCCACCCGCAGGTCGCCGCCGTTGCCCTCGAGTACGCCGACCAGGCCGCCGACGACGTTGTGCAACACCTTGTTGCCCGATCCCTGGCGCTCGTTGTCGACCGTCGAGCCGTAGTACTGCAGGTTGATCCAGCTCGCCACCACCAGCGGGGCGGTCAGGATCAGCTCGAGCACGCCGAAGCCCTCGTCACGGCGCCAGTCGTAGTCGTGCAGGAACGATCGGCCGGCCAGGTCCAGGTCGCGGGTGCGCTCGCGCGGCGCGGCGATGAAGGCGGCGTTGCCGGCCAGGCCCCATTCCGGGCGCACCTCGGACCAGTCGCGCCCCCGGTGGGCCACGGCCTTGCGCGCGGCCTCCCGGTCCGCCGGGCTGTCGGACAGGTTCTCGCGCAATGTCACCAGCCGCTCCAGGCGGGTGAGGTCACCGGCCTGCACCAGTGCCTGGCGCAGCTCATCGAGCTTTGTCCGATCGACCGCCTCCTCGTCGAGGTCGAGCAGGTCGACCTCGTCGGTGGTGGTGTCGTGCAGCGCGGCAACGAAGCGCGTGTCGGCGGGGATCTCGATGCCACGCTCGACCAGGCCGTCCCGGATCGCCGGGTCGTTCAACAGGTCGGCGGCCACCCGGGCGCTGACCTCGCCGGTCTGCCCGGCGCAGGCACCACAATCCAGACCCGCGCGGTGTGGGTTGTTGGTCGTGGTGCTGCCGTGGCCGGCCAGCAGCACGATCGGCGCGATCGACTCGGTCAGGCCCAGGCCACGCAGGATGCCCTCGGCCATGCCCACGCGGGCCTCGAGGTCGGCCTCGGAGGCGAGCGACGGGTGAATCCGGGCGCGCTCCTCGTCGGTCAGCCCGGCCTGGTCCGGCGGCGGGGCCGGGGTGTGCCAGCCGAGCGTGTCGCCGATCAGCTTCGGGATGTAGGTCAGGCCGGCCGACTCGACAAAGGTGAAGCAGGAGGCCGCCGAGAGCTTGAACTGCTTCCACGACAGGCCATTGCCGATGCGCTGTTCACGACGCGCGGCCAGTTCCTGGCCCGCCTGGTCGCCGCCCTCGGCGCGATCCGCGACCGACACGCCCGGGTTCAAGAGCACCGGGGTGTGGGTGCGGCACTGCGACTCGCCCAGGCGCTGGTAGGCCAGCGGCACGCCGAAGAAACCGGCAAAGCCGATGGTCCGCGCGCCCGGGAAGCTGGTTTCCAGGTGACGGCGGAAGACCTCCGAGCGTACGTCGATGCAGAACGCGGCCTGTACCGGCGGGCGTGCCGTGTCGGTCCGCGCGGCAGGGCTTGCCTGACGGAAATGCCGGATGACCGGATCGCGGAAGGCGACCTCGGTGGCCGTGAGCATGACCTCGTCGATCACCGCCTCGTTCTCGGCGGCGGCGATCGCCTCGTGATGGCGTTCGATCTCCCGCTGCCAGTCGCGACGAATCGCGGCGCTGTCGGTGGCCTTGAGCGCGAGCGCCTCCCAGACCAGCCGCACGGCGAGCAGGTCGGTGAGATCCTCGTTGCTGCCACCGGTCAGCTCGGCGCCCCACAGGCGGTAGCGGCAGTAGGCCGCCCAGCCGTTGACCGATTTGAGTGCCGCGAACAGGTAGTCGGCATGCACGGACTCCGGCAATTGCAGGATCTCGATCGCCCAGGCGATCGCCTCGATTGGCTCGCTGGGCACCGCCTTCAGGTGGCGGCGCGCCTCGCCCAGCCCGGCGGCACGGGCGCTGCGATCGATCAGGGTGTACTCGCGCCAGGCGGTGAACAGCGACTCGCTCTCGTCCGGGGCGCTCCAGATCGCCTGGCCGCGGTCGAAGTGGGCGGCGAGGAAGTGGCTGATCTGGTCGACCACGAAGATCGAGATCGGCGCCGCACCCGGGCGGTCGAGCATCTCGACCAGCATCGGGATCGGCGTGCTGCTCCGGTGGGGGGCCTCGAGTGCCTTGATGACCGTCTCGACGCCGACCGGGTGGCCCAGGTGCTCGACGGCACGCTCGATGTGCGTGCGGGCCAGTCGCCCGTCGCGCCAGCGCTGGGCGTACCACTCGTGGTCCATGACCGTGCGCTCGCCGGCGATCGCGCCGAGGTAGCCGGCCGCCTCGCTGAACGGCTGGTCGATCAGGCCCAGGTAGGGATTGACCGCGACGAACGAGTCCAGCGGCCAGAGCGGGGCGATCTTGCGCCCGGCCGCGTCGGCCAGCTCGCGGACGTGGTCGAGGGCGAGCCGCCCGGTCGTGCGAGACGTCTGGGCGTTGTGCTGTTGGGTCTGCGTTGCCAGTGTCAT
Source organism: Guyparkeria sp. SB14A (assembly GCF_005096345.1). Classification (NCBI taxonomy): domain Bacteria; kingdom Pseudomonadati; phylum Pseudomonadota; class Gammaproteobacteria; order Chromatiales; family Thioalkalibacteraceae; genus Guyparkeria; species Guyparkeria sp. SB14A. The sequence continues at coordinate 172,587 of NZ_SWAW01000001.1, forward strand.
GGCCGTGTCCTCCCGGTAGATATCCGGCGAATCAGTATTGGGTGGTAGTGACGGGCGTTTGCGCCTTGAGCGCGTCATGGCGCGAGCGGTGCTGACCGACCTTGTGCGGCCAGAGGCGATGCGCGGCGCGCTCGACCAACAAGTCGACGTACAGCCCGTTGTAGAGGTGGACGAACAGCCCCTTGCGGCCCGAGCCGTTGAAGTGCTCGCGCCCCGGTCCCTGCAGCCAGGCGAGGAACAGGAAGCTGATGGTGGTCAGCGCCAGCATCAGGCCGTAGGCCGGCGTCAGGGTGTCGGGGATCGCGGCGACCGTCGGCCCGAACAGGGTCACGAATGCCTCGTGCAGCGCGAAGTAGACCGCCGCCATGATCGCGGCCAGCCCCGCGGCCCGCGCGATGCCGGCCGCACCCGGGGCGACGATGATCGCCTTGAGCACCAGCTGGGCCACCGCCAGGGCGACGATCGCGATCAGGGCGATCAGGGCCGGCTCGTGGCTCACCGAGAGGCCCAGCACGGCGGCCAGTGCCGCGGTCAAGGCGAGGCTGGCGACGATCGTGACCGCCCAGGTGCCGAAGCCCACCCGGCGGCGCGCGGCCGGTTTCGGCTGGCGCAACTGGTCGGGGATGCTGCCGGCGGCGAGGAAGGCATGCGCCTTGTAGAGCGAATGGCCGACCAGGTGCAGCAGGGCCAGCGCGAACAGGCCCAGGCCCAGCTCGAGCAGCATGAAGCCGAGTTGGCCGGTGGTCGACCAGGCCAGCGAGGACTTCACGGCCGTCTGCGTGAGCATGACCAGGGAGGCGATCACCAGGGTGAGCAGGCCCATGATCGCGAGCAGGAATAGTGCGCTGCCCTGGGCGGCGAGGAACTCGCTGGTGCGCAGCACGATGATCGCGCCGCTGTAGACGATGCCCGCGTGCATCAGCGCCGAGACCGGGGTGGGCGCCTCCATCACCTGCAGGAGCCAACCGTGGAATGGGAACTGGGCGCTCTTGAGGATCGCGGCGAGCACGATCAGGAAGGCCGCGGCGTGCATCCCCATCGGCATGCCGTTCTGGGCATGGGCCCACTCGGCGATCGCGTCGAATTGCAGGCTGCCGACCTGGTGGCCGATCAGCAGGGTGGCGCCGACCAGGCAGGCGTCCGCGCTGCGGCTGAACAGGGATTTCTTGTGCGTGGCCATGACCGCGCGCGGGCGATCCGGGTAGAACAGCAGCAGCTTGTGCAGCGAGAAGCCGGTCAGGATGATCGCCAGCGTGAACAGCGCGAGGTTGGCCGAGATCACGACCAGCAGGAAGAAGCCGGCGGTCAGGGCGAGCAGGCGGAAGAAGCGGGCCTGCTGCGGGTCGCCGTCGAGGTACTTCTCGCTGTAGCGGGCGATCAGGGTGACCACGAGCGCGACCAGCACGGCCAGCGCCATGGTCAGCTGGTCGACCTGGATCGACAGCGCCAGCGCGCCGATGTCACCCGGTAGGGGCAGGGCGGCGATGGTCAGCGGTGCCCGGTTACCGGCGAGGAACAGGATGGTCGCGGCGATCGCCAGCGTCAACGCGCCAATGGCCGCCCAGCGGACACGGCGACGATAGCGCGACGCGGCCGCCACGCCCGCGGCCGTGGCGGGGATCGCCGCGATCAGCAGGAGCAGCGGCATCAGGGCGAGCAGGGTGCCGGCAAGCGGCCAGTTGGTCAGTGTGTTCATGGTGTCCCTCCGGTCGGGCTGGTGGTTCGGGTCCGCTGGAGGAGTCCAGACGGTCCCGCCGGCAGGACGAAAGGTAGAGATGGGCGCGATCGATCACCAATACGAATTCCCGAAGTGATCTATTGATCGTGATCTATGCGCGGATTTCCGCATGGCCTTCGGGGCAATGAATCGTGTGTCGGGGCCTCGAAATGTGCCGCTAGGCCCGCCATGACGGCCTTTGCTCTATTAATAGACGCTGGGCAATGGTTCTGCCGGTGTGACTCTATGGATAGATTTCGGTCAATGAGGTCGATGAATAATTCCAATGGAAACGATGGTGTGAGGTGCCTTCGTGCGGCGCCTCCATCGACCCGGCCGGGCGCGAGATACGGGCCCTGGATCGATCTTCGGCCCGCTGTTGCATAGAATCGGTTCTATGCAACGAAACGAACAGGTGAAGGAGAGGCATGATGGCTGACGACACCCGGCAATCGGAGGCGCGGTATCTCCTTCGGCACGCCACCCTGCGGCAGATCGAGATCGTCGAGGCGGTCGCCCGGCTGGGTAGCTTCACGCGGGCGGCCGAGGAGCTGTTTCTGACCCAGCCGACGGTCTCGGCCCAGGTCAAGAGCCTGTCCGAGACCGTCGGCATGCCCCTGTTCGAGCAGATCGGTCGCAAGATCTTTCTCACCGATGCCGGCAACCTGGTCGCCCGCGGCTGTCGTGACGTGATCGACGCGCTGTCGAATCTCGAGATGTCGCTCAATGACCTGAAGGGGCTGAAGAAGGGGCGACTGCGCCTGTCGGTGATCACCACGGCCAAGTACTTCGCGCCGCTGGCGATGGGGGATTTCGCCAAGCAGTTCCCCGATATCGACATGGAGCTCAAGGTCTCCAACCGCGACACGCTCCTCAAGCGCATCGAAGACAATCTCTCGGACCTCTACATCATCGGCCACGTGCCCGACAGTGGGCTGGACCTGGAGCTGATTCCCTTCGCGCCCAACCCGCTGGTGGTGATCGCCCACCGCGACCACCCGCTGGCCCGCGAGCGCAACATCCCGATCGAGCGCATTGCCGAGGAGCCGTTCATCATGCGCGAGCCGGGCTCAGGCATCCGGCACAAGGTCGAAGAGCACTTCGCCCAGCACGGGCTCAAGCTCCGCCAACGGCTGGTGTTGGAGGGCAACGAGTCGATCAAGCACGCCGTGGTCGGGCAACTGGGCGTCTCGGTGGTCTCCGAGCACGCGCTGAACCTGGAGAGCGAGGCCGGGCCGCTGGTCAAGCTCGACGTCGAGGGTTTCCCGCTGGAGCGCTACTGGAACATCGTTTACCCGCGCGGCAAGGCCCTGTCGGTCATCGCCCGCGAGTTCCTGGCCTTTCTCAAGGAACACGGCGGCGATTACCTCAAGATTGGCTGAGCGGCGCCGAAAAAGGACAAGACGAAACGTGGCCGGCCGCCACCAGTCGGCCCGGTCGTCGTGGTAAAGTCTCGCCGCCTTATCCCAACCACTCGGCAAGCACCGGGATTCTGCCCCAGACGTGAAACAGAGCTTCCGCCCCACCTTGATCAAACGGATTGCGCAGAATCCGGACTTTCCGGCGTTCGCGCGCACGGTGCAGGAAGCCTATCGCCTCACCGATGACGAACTGGCCTCGGCCAACGATCTCTCCGCATTGATCCTGCGCGACCCCGCGCTGACCCACCGCATCCTGCGCCTGGCCAATGCCGCGCATTACCGCCACCTGGGCGGACAGATCAACACGGTCACCCGCGCGGTGACGGTGCTGGGCTTCGAGGAAGTGCGACTCGCCGCGCTGGCGCTGTCGCTGTTCGAGCAGATCGACAGCAAGGCGCATAGCCGACTGCTGCAAAGCCGCTTCATGCAGGCGATCTACCAGGCCTTCCTCGCCCAGGGGCTGGCCCGCGAGCTGGGCGGTCTGTCCACCGAGGAGATGTTCCTCTGCGCGCTGTTCCAGGATTTCGGCGCGTTGCTGGTCTACCGTCACGCCCCCGAGCACTTGGCCGAGATCGAGCGGGCCCGCCGCGAGGACGGGCTCGACGAAGACACGGCGATCCAGAAGGTGGTCGGCGTGCTGCCGGTCGCCCTGGCGCGTGACGTCTGTCGCCAGTGGGGCCTGCCGGAATCGGCGCGGCGGTTCCTGACCACGGCGCGGGCCTCGGGCAAGATCACCCGACTGACCCCGGAGGCACGCGCGCTGCGACTGGCGCAACTGGCACGGGCGTCGGCCGAGGTGATCGCGCGTGGCGAATCGGTCGAGGCGATCCGGCGCGACACCCTGGACCTTGCCCACCGCTGCGAGGTGGAGACGTCCGTCTTCGAAGAGGCGAGCGCCGCGGCCCGGGACCACATGCTCGAGTACGAGGAGCTCCTGTCTTCGGCGGAACGCCCGGCCTTCCTGCAGCGCATGGAGGCCGACCACGACACCCCGATGCCGGTGGAGGAGAGCGTTACGAGTGCCCCGCAACCCGAGGAGCGCTCGGAGCGCCTGATTGCCTGCATCGAGCAGACCACCCAGGCGTTGACCGAGGAAGAACCGCTCGGTCAGATCTTCGCGCGCATGCTCGAGGCCATGCACGCGGGACTGGGCCTGGACCTGGCCGTGCTCTACATGCTCGAACGGAAGGCCTGGAAGCTGGTGCCCCGCTTGGGCCAGGGCGCCTCGTTCGCCGAGTTCAAGCCGCGCATGACCGTGCCGCTTTCGGAGACCAGCCGATTGGCGCAGGTGTTCCAGTCGGGCGAGGATCGCAGCATCCACCGCCCGCGGATGCCCAGCGACGACATCTTTGACTGGCAGTTCCGGGCGAACGGCGACGTGGCGATGGTCTACCCGTTGCACGTCAACCGCGCCCCGTTCGGGCTTTTCTATCTCGAAGGCCCGGCCGCGGCCTTCACCGAAGGCAACCTCAACAGCCTGCGCACCCTGCGCACCCTGCGCAACCAGGCCGCCCTGGCCCTCAAGTCGCGTTCACGACGCTGATTTCCGACTCGCTGTCGTCAGCTTGGGGGCGGGCGGTGGCGACACCCGCCTCCAGGGTTCGCCAGGTGTTTCCGCCGGCCGCCTTGGCCGCCTTCTTTGCCTGCGTCATCAACGACGACAGATGCTGTTGATGCGTGCTGCTCTCCGCCGGCACGCGCACGGCCCCGATGGACAGCGTCATCAACGGAAACAGTCGCCGATTGCCCTGCCGGTCCCGCCCCTCGATGCCCCCGGCCGCTCGGTCGGCCGCCCGGTAGAAGCGGCCGATGCTCGAGGCAAATTCCGCCACCAGCTTGGCCGCGATCGCCTCGCCGCGCGAGGCCAGGTGGGTGACGAGGACAAAATCGTCCCCGCCGATGTGGCCGACGAAGTCCCCGCCACTGACGCGCTGCAGAAGATGGCTGACATGCCGGATGATCTTGTCGCCGTCTTCGTAGCTGTAATGGTCGTTGTATGGCTTGAAGTGATCGAGATCGACATAGAGCGCCGTGAAGTCGCGTCGCTCATCGATCAGTCGTTGGAGTTCGGCGCGGATCGGGATATTGCCGGGCAACCCCGACAACGGATTGGCGTAGTGCGCGCTCTGCACCTTGATGTCGGTGATCAGGCGCAATAGCTTCGTGAACGAACCCACCCCCGCGTAACGGCCATTGTCGACCACGATGACCGCTTCCTTGCGGTGACCGTACTCGGAGTCGGTCACCAGTCGGGAGACGGTCTCGAGAGGCGTACGCACGTCCACGACGACGGGATGGCGATCCATCAGCCGTTTGATCGGCTTGCGCTGGTACAGGTCGTAGCCGAAGCGATAGAGCAGGCGGTTCATGAACTCGCGGCGCCATACCATCCCGAGCACCTGGCCGGTGGCGTCCACCACGGGGTAGAAATCGATCTCCGGCACGCGCAGGAACAGGTCGGCCACGTCGGCGACCGGGCGGGTCGGAAGCAGGGCCTCGTGGGGTGCGGCCAGGCTGCGGGCGGTCTGGCCGGTCGGTCCGCCCTGTCGAGCGAAGCTGTCCTCCCGCGTGGACGCCCGCTCGATGAGGGGCGGTTCGATCGCTGGGTGGGCGTAGAGGTAGCCCTGGGCCATCTCCACGTTGAGGGTGTTGAGCACCTCCAGGTCGGCCGGGTGCTCCAGTCCTTCACCGACGACCTGGCTGCCCAGCGAGTGGGCCAGGCGCACGATGGTCTCGAGAAAACGGCGTTTCTCGTCGGAGGCGTGAATGCCGTCGACGAAGTACCGGTCAACCTTGATCAGGTCCGGACGGGTCTCGGCCCACACGCGCAAGCCGTTGTAACCGGCGCCCACGTCGTCCAGTGCGACCTGGAAACCCTCGCGCTGAAAGTGGGTGACCGCACGGGCAAGGGAGTCGGTATCCGTGGTCGGGTGCAGTTCGCTGATTTCCATCACGATGCGACGACTCTCGAGTCCGAGCCGTTCCACGCACTTGCCGGTCAGGCTTTTGAGGTGGGCACCTGACTGGACCGACTCGATCATCACATTGAGAAACAGCCGGCTGTCCGGGCCGGGGACCGACTTGGCGAAACGGCGGATGGCCAGCCGATGCGACAAGACGTCCAGCTCGACCAGACACCCGTGTCGCTCGGCTGCATGAAAGAGGTCCAGTGGCCGATGCAACGGGCCTTCCGGGCCACGTAGCAAGGCTTCCCAGCCCACGACCCGGCCACTGTCGCAGGCCACCACCGGCTGGAACAGCGTCGTCAGGTCCTGCTCGCGGAAGAGGCGGCGCAGCTCGTTGGCCTCGTGCGTCAAGGCATCGATCTTTCGGCAGGCCGACTCGGCGATGTCGTGACAGTGCTGGCAGGGGGGCTCGTTTTGCATGGGCGTCGGCTGTCCGGAATCTCGTCAGGCCGGCTTCTGACCCGGCTCGATTGGGGTCGGAAGTGTGCCGGGGTTCCATGAAGGGACCATGACGGTGCCGGGGGTGGCAACGCACCGGATCACCCCCGGCGGCACAAGGGACGCCGTCAATCCGAGGCAGGCCGCTGGATCAGCCCGCGTTGGCGCGGCTAGCCACCAGCCGGTAGAGCGCGGGCAGGACCACCATGTTGAGCAGGGTCGAGGTGGCCAGCCCGCCGAGGATCACCACGGCCATCGGCGCCTGGATCTCGGTGCCCGGCTGACCCAGGCCCATCGCCAGCGGAATCAGGGCGAGGCCCGCGGTCAGGGCGGTCATCAGGATCGGGGCGAGTCGTTCCATCGACCCGGTCACCACGGCCTCATCGACGGCCATGCCGTCCCGCGCCAGGGCCTGGAAACGGCTGATCAGCAGGATGCCGTTGCGGATCGCGATGCCGAACAGGGTGATAAAGCCCACCAGGGCCGCGACCGTGATCACGCCTCCCATCGCCCAGACCGCGGCCACGCCACCCACCAGCGCCAGCGGGATATTCACCATCACCAGCAGGGCCAGTCGCAGCGAGCGGAACGCCATCTGCAGCAACAGCAGGATGCCGGCGAGCACCGCGAGCGAGACCCAGCCGATAGTGCGGGTCGCCTCGGCCTCGGCCTCGAACTGGCCGCCGTACTCGATCCGGTAGCCCTCGGGCAGGCGCATTTGCTCGGCGACGCGCGCCTGGATGGCCTCGACGGCCCCGCGCAGGTCCCGTCCGGCGACGTTGGCACTGACCACGAGCCGGCGCTCGGTGTCCTCGCGCAGGATGGTGCCCGGTCCCTGTTCGAACGACGGGGTGGCCACGGCGCGCAACGGCACCAGGTCGCCGATGGGTGTCTGGATCAGGGTGTCGCCCACGGCGAAGCGATCGTCCCGCGCCTCGTCGGGAAAGCGCACCACCAGGTCGAAGCGGCGATTGCCCTCGAACACCTCGGAGACCACCCGTCCCCGGTAGGCGGTTTCCACCAGGTCGGCCACCTCGGCCACCGTCATCCCGTACCGGGCGATGGCGTCGCGATCGGCGCGCAGGCGCAGCTCCGGCACGGCCTGCAGGGGCTCCATGGCCACGTCGACCAGGCCGTCGACCCCCTTCATGGTGGTTTCCAGCTCGGAACCCAGATTCCGAAGCTCGCCCAGCGACGGGCCAAAGATTTTCACGGCGATGGCCGCGCGCGTGCCCGAGAGCATGTGATCGATGCGATGCGAGAGCGGTTGGCCGATATTGATGTTCACCCCGCTCACCGAGCCAAGCTCCTCGCGGAGATCGGCCAGGAAGGTCGCCTTGCCCTGCGGCAGCTCGCCCAGCATTACCTCCAGCTCGGAGGCGTTCGGGCCCTGTGTGTGGGCATCCAGGGCCGCGCGCCCGGTCTTGCGCGCGACACTCTCGACCTCATCAAAATCGAGCAGGATCTCCTCGACCTGTCTGCCGATGCCCGCGGAGGTTTCCAGCGAGGTGCCCGGCGGCGCGGTCAGCTTGATCGTGAGACTGCCCTCGTTGAATTCCGGCAGGAACGAGCGACCGAATTGCCCGATCGCCAGCAGGGTGACGATCACCGCCACCACCGAGAGTCCCAGCACCACCGGGGCGAAGCGCAGGCTGGCATTCAGGATCGGTCGATACAGCCACTTGGCAAAGCGGATGACCGGCGGGTCCCGTTCCTCGCCCATGGCGCGATCGCTGGCCAGAAGCCCCAGGCTGAGCACCGGGGTCAGGGTCAGCGCCACCAGCAGGGAGGCGGCGATGGCGATCAGGTAGGCCAGGCCCAGGGGTTCGAGCAGGCGGCCCTCGACCCCGTCGAGAAAGAACAGCGGGGCGAACACCAGCATGATGATCGCGGTGGAGAACACCACCGACTGGCGCACCTCCGCGCAGGCGCGATACACCACGCGCGCGGCCGGGGCGGGCTGGTCGGCGTGACGATTCTCGCGCAGCCGGCGATAGATGTTCTCGACGAAGATGATCGCATCGTCCACCAGCGCGCCGATGGCGATGGTCATGCCACCCAGGGTCATGGTGTTGATGCCGATGCCCATCCACGTGAGCCCGATCAGCGCGACCACCAGCGACAACGGGATCGCGAGCACCGAGATCAGGGTGGTGCGGAAGCTGAACAGGAAGGCGAACAGCACCACCACGACGAAGATCGCCCCGTCACGCAGGGCCACGGCGACGTTGTCGACCGCCCGGTTGATGAAGTCGGCCTGGCGGAACAGCCCCGGCACGACCTCGATGCCGGCCGGCAGCCCCGGGCGCACCTCGTCCAGTGCCGCCTGGATGCGCTGGTCGAGCTCGAGCGTGTCGGCACCGGGCTGCTTGGAGACGGCCATGATCACGCCGGGGTCGCCGTTGATGCCGGCATCGCCGATCGGGATGCCGGGCCCCTCGACCACCTCGGCGACGTGGCGGATGCGCACGGGGGCGTCGTCGCGCACCGTGATCACCGCATCGGCGATATCGGCCGGATCGGTCGTGCGGCCGAGGTAGCGCAGCACGTAGTCCTGGCCACCCTCGCTGATCCAGCCGCCACCGGCGTTGCGGTTCGCCCGCGAGGCGGCGTCACGAACCTGGTCCAGCCCGATCTGCATCTCCTGGAGTCGATCTGGCGAGACCAGCACCTGGTACTCGCGGATGTCGCCGCCCAGCGCGGTGACGTTGGCCACCCCGGGGATGGAGAGCAGTCGCGGGGCCAGCGTCCAGTCCGCGACCTCGCGGGCGAGCATCAGGCTCGACTCGCCGCTGGGCTTGACGCCGAGGAACTCGATCTCGCCCATGATCGAGGTGATCGGGCCGAGCTGCGGCACGCCGGCGGCTCGCGGCAGGTCGTCTCTCGCCTGGTCGAGGCGCTCGGTGACGATCTGGCGCGATTCGAGGATGTCCGTGCCCCATTCGAATTCCACCCAGACGATGGAAAACCCCGGCACGGACTGCGAACGCAAGCGGCGCACGTCCTGCGCCCCGTTCATGGCCATCTCGATGGGGTAGCTGACCTGTTGCTCCACCTCCTCGGTGGCCAGGCCCGGTGCCTCGGTCATCACCGTCACCGTGGGGGCGGTCAGGTCGGGGAACACGTCCACGGGCGCGTCGCGAGCCGTCACCACGCCCAGCACCAGCAGCAGGGCGGAGGCGGCCACCACCAGCAGGCGGTTCTGCAGCGACCAGTCAATCAGTCGGTCCAGCATGGGATTGCCTCCTTAGTGGGCGTGGCCGTGGCCGATGTCCTGTTCCCCGCGCGAGGCGAGCAGGACGGTGTAGGCGCCTTGCGTGACCACGCGCTCGCCCGGTTGCAGCCCGGCGGTGATCGCCACGCGCTCGCCGCTGCGGATGCCGGTCTCGACCTGGCGGCGCTCGAAGCGCTCGCCGCCGTGCTGGACGATGACCACCGCGATGCCGTCGTCGTCGAGAATCGCGGATTTCGGTACCACCACGGCCATCTGCCCGGCGCCGATCGAAAAGGCGGCCGACCAGGCCGTGCCCGGGATCAGCTCGCCGTCGGGATTGGGGACGTCGAAGACCACCGGCACGGTGCCGTTTTCCTCGGTCTGGGTGCCGACGTAGGCGAGTTCCGCACCGGCGAGCGTCTGCCACTGGCTGCCGGCCTGGCGTGCGAGAACGTTGTCGGGGCGTTCGATCCGCGCCATGTCGCCGGGGTAGGCCATGGCCTTGAGCCAGACGCGACCGTCGTCGAGCAGGGAGAACACAGTCTTGTTGGCCGCGACCATTTCGCCCGGCGCGTGTTGGCTGGCGGTGATTACCCCGCTGATCGGGGCGCGAAGTGTGATGGCACCACCCGCCTGGTCGCGCTCGCCATCGAGCTGCTCGAGGCGGGTAGAAGCCCGCACCAGCGCCTGCTGCGCGACGCGGTACTCGGACTGCGCCTGGTCGAGTCGTTTTTCCGACACCACGCCATCGTCAAAGAGGCCCTGTACGCGATCGCGCTCGGCGCGGGCCAGCGAGACGCGTTCGCGTGCCTCGGTCATGTCGAGGTCGAGCAGGCTGACGTCATCGGCGCCACTGAGCGGCAGGACGCGCGCCAGCACGTCACCGGCCTCGACGCGGTCACCGGGGCGTTTCCACTCGCCGCTTTCGGGCGGCACCAGCCGACCGCCGGCCGGTGCGGCGGCCTCGGCGCTCTGGCCCGGTCGCGGCTCGATGCGTGCGGGCACCGACAGGCGCTCGCTGATGAAGTCCTGGAAGGCCTGCTGGACGGCGAAGTCCATGCGCCACTGTTGTTCCTTGAGGAACGCGATATCGCCGGCCTCGTCGCCATGACTGTCTTCGTGAGCCTCGTCACCATGGTCGTGACCGTGATCGTCGTCACTGGCACGCGCCTCGCCCGGGGCCGTGACGGTGACGTGCCCGGCGCCGATTGTCAGCGCACCGTCGCCCGTGCCGAGGATCAGGTCGAGCTGGTAGTGCCCCGGTTTCTCGACACGGATTTCGGGCAGGAAGATGCCGTCGCGCGCGATCGTCTCGGCGACGTGTTCCTCGACGTGACCGTCCTCGCGCTCGAATCGATACCGGAGCGGGCCGGACATGACCGGCGAGAAGTCCTCGAGATGCGTGAGGTGCGTGATGTATTTGCCCGGCACGCCCGCGGTCGGCGCGGGAAACTCCATGAACAACTCGAATTCACGCGACCAGGTGGTGACCGCGCGCATCGGCGGCTCGTCGTGGGTGGCGTCGGCGGCACTCGCCTCGACATGCTCGCCCTGCTCGTCGTGTTCGTGGCCGAGCTCGTCGAGACAGCCGGACAGCGGCACGCTCAAGGCAGCCGCCAGCGCGAGCCACAGGCGCCGGCGGGGTAGGGTAATCGGGTTCATCGGTCGTGCTCCGGGTAATCGGTCGTGAGCATCCGGCCGGTGGCCAGACGCAGATCGGATTCGAGTTCTCGCGCCTCGAGCAGCAGGTCGATATACCGCCGCGTCGCGCGGATATTGGCCTGGGCGGCATCGATCAGTTCGGTCAGGCTCAGCTCGCCCTGCTCGAATCCCCGGCGGGTCTGCTCGAGGACCTGATCGGCCGGCACCAGTACGGCCGAGCGGTGTTCGTCGATACGCTCGAGTGCGCCGGTCAGGCGCGTGTGAGAGCGCTCCAGCCGGATGCCGAGGTCACGCATGGTCACCTGGCGCTCGGCATCCTCTCGGATGGCCTGGCTTTGCTTGGCATCGACGCGGCCACGTCCCTGAGACCACAACGGCAATTCGACCTGGAGGCCGATGTGGTTGGTGGTTTCGTCTCGGCCGTTGATGTAGGCACGTTCGCGAGCCACGCGGACGGCCAGGTCCGGCAGTCGTTCGGCCCGGGCCTGTTTCACCTCGGCTTGTGCGGCGGCCACTTCCTGAGCGGCCGACTGAAGCAGGGGATGACGATCGAGCTGCTGGCGGAGGGTGGCCAGTGTCGGCGGGATGGGCGGCCGTTCCAGCTCGGGTACGGACACGGAAGCCTGCGTATCGATGCCAAGCAACCCACGATAATTGGCCAGCGCCGCCTTGCGCTCCCGCTGCGCCTCGTCGAGTTCGGCCCGGGCCTCGGCATTGAGCAGGTTCAATCGCAGGCGTTCGCGCTCGGACAGGTCGCCGGCACGGGTGCGGCGGTCACCGATGTGCGCAAAGCGCTGGGTCCATTCCTGCTGTTCCCGGGCTTGCTCGATGCGAGCCTCGGCCCATTGCAGGCGATGAAAGGCCAGCGCGGCACGATGCTCCATGGTCAGTGCGCGCTGGCGCTGCTCGGCTTCGGCCGCCGCAATGCGCTTGTCGGCGGCGTCAGCGCGATAACCGATGCGTCCGTCGATCGGCAGGGCCTGGCTTATCGCGTACTCCTTTACCGACCAGCCGCCCGAGCCGTCTTCGATGCCGAGCTCGTCGGAAAAGCCGAGTTCGAGGGTGGGGTTGGGCCAGCGGCCGGCTTCGTCGGCCAGGCCGGCACGGCGATTGCGCTCGGCGCGGGCGGCGTCAAGCTCGGGGGCGATGCTCAGCACGCGTTCGACACTGCGCTCGAGCGTCCAGTCGGCGGCCGGCAGCGTCATCGGGAGCAGCAAGAACAGGCTGCCCACGAGCAAGGGGCGATGGGTACGGCGAACCCACCTCGGGTGAGGCGTCAACGGCATGACGAACTCCTCTGGATCAATGCCCGCTACGGGGCGGAAAACCACGCGTCGATTCACTCGACGGTCGGCGTGGTGCGATCAGGGTGCGGAGTTGTCAGGCGAGGGGAGGGGCGCGTTCCGGTGGGCGCAGCCTGAGTAGCGATGAGCCAGGCGCGGAGGTGGCCAGTGGTGGGCGGATGGCTTGGGCGCGCGGCAGGACGAGCAGCAATGCCACCAGGACCAACAGGCCAAGGCCACTGCCGAAGAACTTCAGCAGCGCGAACGACTCGATCTCCACCGCGTCGGCATGGGTGGACTGATGGGCTTCGGCGTGTTCCATGTGCGCCGGCGTGGCGAGAGTGGCGTGGTCACCGGAGGCGTGGATATGCCAGGCACCGAAGACAAGCCCTTGCAGCATGACGGCCACGCACAGCAGCCCGACGGGAAGCCGGGCTTGGGCAATACGTTGTCGCAGTCGATGGATCAAGGGCAGTCCTGAAGCTGTCGAGTTCGGCCAATCTGGCCAAGCGTAGCGGCTGAGACTGTAAGGCAATACGTGACCGGCCGCAATAACGCCGAGGCCTTGTGTTCGCTCGCATGCTCCTCAACAAGGTTGAGTGGGTTTGCATGCCTCCACTTGGTCGATTGGAGTGGGACGGCCATAGACATGGCATTATCGGTTCCTGGAAACCCGCCGTATTTAGGGCGGGTCGGTTGTGGCAACCACAGGAGGTTTCGTGGCCTGGTTGATTTTCAAGTATCTGACGACGGCCGGAATCGTGGTGCTGGTGTCCGAGGTGGCCAAGCGAAGCGACAAGCTCGGTGCGCTGATTGCCGCGTTGCCGCTGGTCACGATCCTCGCGCTGATCTGGCTTCATATCGAGACCGGTTCGCCGGAGAAGGTGAGCAACCACGCCTGGTACACCTTCTGGTACGTGGTGCCGACGCTGCCGATGTTCCTGACCTTTCCCTTCCTGCTGGGCCGGATCGGGTTCTGGCCCACCATGCTGGCAAGCGCCGCGATCACGGTCGTGTCGTTCTGGCTGTTTACCTTCGTGGCTCGCTATGTCGGCGTGGAATTGATGCCGTGACGTCCGCTCGGGCATCCGGCGCGTCGCGCCCATGCGGGGGGAGGCAGGGTATCCTGTCGGTCCTTTGCGCGTTGGAGTCTGACATGAGTGACATGCCCCCTTGCCCCGAGTGCGGCTCGGCCTTCACCTACCACGACGGCACGCTGTTCGTCTGCCCGGAGTGTGGCCATGAATGGTCGGGCGCGGCAGAATCGGAGACCGCGGAGGAGCCGGCGGCGCGCGATGCGCACGGCAACCCGCTGGCCGATGGCGACACGGTGACCGTGATCAAGGACCTCAAGCTCAAGGGCGGCTCCGGGGTGGTCAAGGTGGGCACCAAGGTCAAGAATATCCGGCTCGTCGAGGGTGACCACGACATCGACTGCAAGATCGAGGGCTTCGGCCCGATGAAATTGAAGTCCGAGTTCGTCAAGAAGGCCTGATCGGTTCGACGTCTGGTTATCGACTGGCGACTGGCCAGCAGGAAGCAGAGTTGCCCTAGGGAGGAACCCATGACCCGACGTGAATCGCTGCCCGTGCGCGCCATCTCGCTCGACGAGGTGGTCGCGGGCGCCGATCGTCTGGCCCGGATGCTGCGCGATAGCGGCTATCAGCCGGATACCGTGATCGCCGTGGCGCGTGGCGGCTTCATGCCGGCGCGGTTTGTCTGCGACTTTCTTGGCGTCTCGCGGTTGATGAGCGTCAAGGTGCAGCACTACGCCGCCGGTGCGCACGCCGGGGCCGAGGCGCGCGTGACCGTGCCGCTGGGTGGTCCCATCGAGGGCGAGCGGGTCCTGGTGATCGACGACGTCAACGACAGCGGCGAAACCTTGCAGGCCCTGCACGACTACCTTGCCGAGCTCGAGCCGGCGGCGGTGCGCCCGGCGGTGCTGCACGAGAAGGCGGTGACGGCCTGCCGGGCGGACTTCGTCGCCGAGTCGATCCGGGAGTGGCGCTGGATCCTCTACCCCTGGGCGGTGGTCGAGGACGTCGGTCAGTTCCTGCGTGACATGGACCCGGCACCGATCACGCGGGCCGAGGCCCTGGCCCGGCTGCGCGACGAGCACGAGCTGGTGCTCGGTGACGTCGAACTCGAGCGGGTGATCCACTTTCATGGCCTGGCACTGGCCGACCCGTAACGTCATGGCCGGCCGCGGCCGGCGGCTCAGTACCTCACCTCGATCACCTTGTATTCCCGACCGGGTGGCCCGACCAACGCCACGAGCTGGTCGCGGGTCAGCGGGAACCGGTGGCAGACACGGCCATCCGCCGTGCACAGCGACGGTGATTGACGTTGTCCGGCGCAGTGCGAGCAGAGGCTGACAGATTCGAGCCCGATCTCGCCAAAACCGATGAAGTAGCCATCGCCCTCGAAGCTGGGGTAGGCGCGGGCACGCGCCTTCCAGGTCTCCGGCCATTGCGGTGGTGGCTCGAAGCGCGGCAGGTAGCGGGCTGCCTCGACGGGTGTCAGTGCCTCGAGTGCCACGGGTCGTTCGGCCCCTGGCAGGGGCAGGGCGAGCGCGGGCAGATCGTCGGCGGCCACCTCGCGGGTGTCGATGCGCAGCAGGTAGAAGCGCTCGGCGTCGGTCGCCTCGATTTCGCCGCCGAAGGCCGTGATGGGTCCGGCCTCGAAGCGCGTCGTGTTCGCGCAGGCGCTGAGCAGCGTGGCGCATAGCATCACCGTGAGCAGCCGACCCATCCGTCGCCCCGTCACGGTGATGCCCTGGCAATCCATCAACCGATCGCCAGCAGGGCGGCCTGCGCGAGCAGCGCCGCGGTGCTCAGGATCATGCCAAGCCACGGGATCCAGCGTGGCACGTCGGGCACGTCCTCGGGTTGGCCACGGCGCTTGAGCACGATCAGCGAGGCGTTTACCGTCACGAAAACGGCCAGCATGATCGCGCTGGTGAGGTTCGCGAGCGTGGCCAGCGGCAGGAACAGCGCCAGCACGAGGGTGGTGGCGGTCACGGCCAGGGTCGCGATCACCGGGGTGTGCGTGCGTGGGTGCACGCGCCCGAGGATCATCGGAGCGCCGGAACGGTCGCGGCCCATGTCCATCAGCAGGCGGGTGGCCATGATGATCTGGCCCAGCGCGCCATTGACGATGATGAACAGGCTGATCAGGCCCAGCGGTACACCGGGATGCCCCATGGCCTCGACCACCGCCACCAGCGGGGCGTGGGCGCCGGCCAGGTCCGCCGGGGCGAGCACGCTGGTCGCCGCGATGGCCACCAGCGCGTAGACGGTGAGCGAGATAATCACGGCGGCGACGATCGCGCGCGGCATGGTGCGCTTGACGTCACGGACCTCCTCGGCGAGGTTCGACATGTCCTCGAACCCGATGAACGAGTAGAAGGCGAGGAAGGCGCCCAGGAACAGCCCCGTGACCATGCCGAACTCGAGCCCGCCTAGCGATTCGGCCAGTCGCAGCGGCGCATCCCCCATCGCCGGGGCGGCCACCCAGACCACGTAGGCCAGCCCGCCCATGCCGAGCAGGGTGGTGGCGGCCATGAACCAGGCGCTCTCGCGCATGCCCGCGATGGCGATCCCGCCCAGTGCCAGGGTGACGAGGATCAGCGTCCCGGCGCGCGGCAGGTCGATGAACAGTGAGGCGTAGCGCTCGAAGCCGGTCAGGATGGTCGCCCCCGAGACGACGCCCGTGGCTACCAGTCCCCAGCCGATCGCGATGCACAGCCGGCGGCGACCGAATGCCTGGCGGGCGTAGTCGATCGGCCCGCCGGCCTCCGGGATGCGCGCGGTGAGTTCGCTGAATGAGAGCGCCGTGAGCGAGGCGACCAGCGCGGCGATGACAAAGGCGAACGGCGTGAGCAGCCCCGCCGCGCCGGCGACCTCGCCGATCACCACGTAGATGCCGGCCCCGAGGATGGTGCCCAGCCCGTAGAGTGTCAGCAGTATTGGGCCGAGCTCACGCTGGAGCACGGGTTGTCGAGGGGCGGGGAGGCCCGCCGGTTGGGGGGGTTCGCCGTCCCTGGTGTTCTTCTCGTGCGTCATGCCTCGAAGTGTAAGCGTCGGGGGCGGCCGCAGACGAGTCGATGCGCCCGGTGCGGTACGCTGGTCGCGGGTTCGAACCCACGACACACGACCCCGATGAGGAATCCCTCTGCATGCGAGCCTTCCTGCTATTCCTTTCCGTCGCGGCCCTGTTGCTGTCCGGATGCGGCGATCGTGGCGCGCCCGGCGCCCTGGCCTCGCCCTTCGACACCGAGCATCTGGTCGTGGCGACGCGCAACGGCCCGACGGCCCGTTACCAGGGGCGTGACGGGGCGGCGACCGGTCCGGAACACGACCTGGTCACGGCGTTTGCCGACAGCCGCGACTGGACGGTGGAGTGGCGGGAGTTCGAGTCGACCGCGGGGGTGCTCGATGCGCTGGAGACCGGGCAGGTCCACCTGGCGGCGGCCGGGCTGACGCACCTGCCGTCCCGCAACGAGCATTTCGAGCCGGGCCTGGTGCACGGCGAGGTGGTCCAGCAGGTGGTCTGCCATCGTGATGACCGACCGTTGCCTGACACGCCCGAGGCACTGGCCGGGGTGGACCTGCAGGTCACCGACGAGTCGAGCTACGTCGCCCGGCTCGAGTCACTGGCCCGGACGGTGCCGGGGTTGGCGTTCGTCGCGGATGACTCGCGCAGCAGCGAGGTGCTCCTCACCCAGGTGGCGACCCGGGAGGTGGAATGCACGGTCGCCGATTCGTCGATCGTTCGCCTGGTGCGCCGTTACTGGCCGCACCTGGAGGTGGCAATGAACCTCGATGAGGCCGAGTCGGTCGGCTGGTACGCCGCCGGTTCGCGACCGGAGCTGGCCGAGGCCACGCGTCACTGGCGACAGGACGAACTCGGTGAGGCGGCGGTGGCCGCCATGCGCGAACGCTATTACGCCCACATCGGTGAGTTCGATTTCGTCGACCTCCGGGCGCTCAACCGTCGGCTCGACGAGCGGCTGCCGCGCTACCTCGACGAGTTTCGCCAGGCCTCGGAGGAAACCGGGCTGGCCGTCGACCTGCTGGCCGCGATGGCCTACCAGGAGTCGCACTGGGACCCGCAGGCGACCTCGCCGACCGGGGTGCGCGGCATCATGATGCTCACCCGGCCGACGGCCGAGTCCCTGGGCGTGGACGATCGGCTCGATCCTCGCCAGTCCATCCTCGGCGGGGCCCGCTACCTGGCCGACCGACGGGCCCGCCTGCCCGAGGACATCCCCGAACCCGATCGCACCTATCTCGCCCTGGCGAGCTACAACCTCGGTCGGGCCCATGTGCTCGACGCTCGCCGGCTCGCCCGCGAGCTGGGGCGCGACCCGGACTCCTGGGCCGACATGCGCGAGGTGCTGCCGCTCAAGGCCGACAAGCGCTACTACCCGCAGACCAAGTACGGTTACGCCCGCGGCTACGAGTCGGTGCACTACGTGCGGCGCATACGCAACTACCGCGACGTGATCGGCCAGGCGCTGGCCGATTGACCCGCGGGGAAGGGGCGCTCAGCGATCGGCTGCCGGTTCACGTGATGTGGTACCGGCACGGCGATCGGCCGCCTGGTTTTCCTCGTGGCAACGCATCATCGGGTCGACCGGGGTGAGGCTGATCTGGGCATCGCCGTGCGTGATCAGGTCGCGCAGCAGCATGATGATCCCGGCAACGCAGAGAAACAGGCCGAAGTTCAGCGCCGTGGCCTGGAAGTGCCGCAGCACGAAGAACAGGCCGGCCTGTTCGGCGGGGATCCACAGGATGGGCGCCATCACGCCGAGCAGGGCGATGAACGAATAGACCATGAAGCGGATGAAATGCAGCGGCACCCGCTTGATCGACAGGCCGTAAACGATGGTGGCGACGATCAGTACGCTGGCCATGGCCTGCGCGGCGATCATCGCCCGGTCGGTGATCGCCTTGATGCGCGATTCCTCGTAGGTGGCCCCGCTGGTCTCGGTGAATACCTCGAGCAGGATGGCGTTGCCGGCCAGATACGCGAGGCTCAGGAAGAACGGGATCATCAGCAGCGGGTTGTGACGCATCAGCTTGAAGCCGGTGGCGCTGTACCAGACCAGCAGCCAGAGCGGGATCGAGAGCAGGTAGATGAAGGTCGCAATCGTGATGGCCATGAGGATCCGGTGTCCTGTGGAGAGGAGTGAGCTGTATTCCTTAGCCGACTAATAAAGCGGGCAGTGTAGCGAGTTGCTCCACCGTCGAACAGTGGCCAAAAGGACAGACCGGCGCGAGAGTACCGACACGAAAAAGCCCCGGGCGCTGCCGGGGCTGGTGGTGTCCGCGAGACGGCGGGAATCAGTAGTCGGTCTCTTCTTCCATCTTGTCGCCGGCCTCTTCGGCCTCGCCACCCATCTCGTCGGTGGCTTCCTCGACCTCGTCACCAGCCTCTTCCATGGTCTGGTCGATCTGCTCGCCGGCCTCTTCGGCCGGGCCTTGCTCCTCGGCGCAGCCGGCCACGGTAAGGCCCAGTGCCATCATCAGCGCGATCAGTGCATTGCGTGCGTTCATCGTTTGCTCTCCATGTCGTGCCGGTCGGTGCCGGCAAATGAGTGTCGGACTCGGAAATTCAAATGGCAGTTTCGGTTGCCGGCCCCTTTGAGGCGCTCCGTGTCGACAAGTTCAGAATCCGTCGACTCGGCGCACCTCGTCAATCGAAAGCTGACCCGGACGCGGCCAGACATCGCCGGCCTTCTTGCCGATCGCGACCATGAACGAGATCAGGTGATCGTCGGGCAGGTTGATCAGGCGACCGACGGCCTCGAAATCGAAGCCGTCCATGGGGCAGGAATCGAGCCCCATTTCCCGGGCGGCCAGCATCAGGCTCTGTCCGGCGATGCCGCAGCTGCGCATGACCTCGTCGCGCTCGACCTGCGGCTTGTCACGGTAATAGGCATCGATCGCCCCGGCCATCATTTCGCGCACCTCGGCCGGGGCATCCCGCCAGACGCGTTCGGCCTCGTTTTGCCAGACGTCACGACGGCCCGTGAGGATCACCAGCATCGAGGCGTCGGTCACCTGGGCCTGATCCCAGGCCACCTCCCGGATCGCCTGGCGACGGGCAGGATCCCGGACCACGACAAACCGCCAGTGCTGCAGGTTGAACGCGGTGGGCGACTGCATCGCCAGTTCGATCAGCCGGTCCTGGTCGGCCTCGGATAATTGGTGTTCCGGGTCGAATTGCTTGATGGCGCGTCGGGTTGCAATCGCCTCGCTGACTCGCATGCAGTCTCCTCGTGCGGTGGATTCGGGTACGGGAGTATAGGCATCGAGTCGGCGGTTCGCCGGAGGGCTTGCGCGGGGGCGTTCGGTTCAGAATGACTTGCCGCGCAAGGCGCGCAGCAGGGCACGCGCCTGTTTGGCTGGCTTGTGGTGTGGGTTGAGTTCGCGTTCGGCACGCTGCTGCTCGGCGACCAGCCGGCGCTTCTCGATGCTCTCCGGTGTCTCCCGGTAGAGCAGCGCCGCCTCGCTGGCCGGTCCGCGTTTGGGATTGAGTGCCTCGACATCCACGACGAACCGCATGCCCGCCTTGCCGATGGTGAGCCGGTCGCCGGGCTTCACCGATTTGCCGCGCTTGGTCACGGCTTGGCCGTTGAGCTCGATCTTGCCGCCGTCGATCGCCGCCGAGGCGAGCTGGCGGGTCTTGAAGAAACGGGCGGCCCACAGCCAGGTATCGAGCCGTTGGCTGTCCTGGGCGGTCGATGCGGACGCGGATTGACCTGTCTTGGCGGATTTTTTCACGGTAACTGCGGCAATAGCGTCGGCCGGTAGGCTACGATTCGGGTCTGTTTCGGACGACGTGCGCGTGTCGTCCGCGGTTTTTTCGATGTGGAGGCATCATGCAACTCGAACTGATCAGCTTCAAGCTCTGTCCCTTCGTCCAGCGCTCGGTGATCACCCTCAAGCACAAGGGCGTGCCGTTCGATACCACCTTCATCCAGCTCAACGACCCGCCGGCCTGGTTCGACGAGGTCTCTCCACTGGGCAAGGTGCCGGTGCTGAAGGTCGACGGCGAGGTGCTGTTCGAGTCGGCGGTGATCAACGAATTCCTCGACGAATCCTTCGGCGAGCGGATGCTCTCCGCCAATACCCTCGAGCGCGCCCAGCAGCGGGCGTGGATCGAGCTGGGCTCGGCGGGCATCATGGCGATGTTCGGCGCGATCACTGCCGCGGAGGAATCCGCCAGTGCCGCCAAGCGCGCCGAGCTGGCCAAGCTGTTCGGACACCTGGAAAAGCACCTGGCCAAGCAGCCGCCGGCCCCGTTCTTTGCCGGCAAGACGCTGTCGCTGGTGGACACCTTGTTCGCGCCGCTGTTCCAGCGCCTGTTCGCCCTGCCGGAATCCCTGCTCGACTGGAACGCGATCCCGACGGTGATGCGCTGGGGCGAACGACTGGCCGACGAGCCGGTGATCCGCGACTCGCTGCCCGAGGGCTTCGACGACCTGTTCCCGATGATGCTGAAAAAGCAGAACGGCTGGTACGCGCAGCAGTATCTCGCGGACTAACTCTATCCGACTGGGCGTGACGTTCAGCCTCGCTCGAGGCGGCGGTTGATCGCGCTGCCGGCACCGGCGCCCAGCACGATGCCGGCCCCGACCCACAGGGCGAACCCCTTGCCCTCGCCGATCATCGCCAGTGCCGTGCCCGGGCAGACCCCGGTTCCGGCCCAGCCCAGACCGAACAGCACCGCGCCCACGATCAGCCCGCGCTTGAACGGCTTGTGCTGGATCGTGATCGGCTCCCCGGTGTTGCGCGCCCGCCAACCCCAGCGCGCGGCCATCCAGGTCAGCACCCCGCCCAGGGCGACCGCCGTGGCGATCACCCACAGCAGGCGCAGGTCCTCGAACAGCAACAGATCGCTGATGATCGCCGGGCTGGTCGCCCCGGCGCGGCTCAGGAGAAAGCCAAAGCCGATACCGAAGGCAAGGAAAAGCAGGTTGCGTCGACTCAGCACGGCTCAGACCCCCAGCATCCAGGCGGCCAGCTGGGCGCTGCCCACGGCGACGGCGAAGAACACCGCCGAGGCGACCAGGCTGGCCGGTGCGCCCATCGCCACGCCGGCAATCGTGTGGCCCGAGGTGCAGCCCCCGGCCAGTCGCGCGCCCAGGCCAATCAACAGTCCGCCGATCAGCCACCAGAGGGCCGAACCCAGGCTCGATTCCGGCACCAGCGCGGTGTAGAACACGCCGAATTCCGCGGCCGTGCCCTGCCAGCCGGGCGCGCCGTCGGTCAGCGCGGCAAGCAGGCCGCCGAGCACGATCCCGAGCAGGAACACGATGCGCCAGTCGGCCTCCCGGTCGCGTTTGACGCCGGGGCGGAGAAAGGAGGCGAGGTTGGCAAAGCCGGTCGAGCAGGAGAGCGGCTGGTCGGCCAGCCAGCGTTGCGCGAAGGCGAGCAGGGCGATCAGCGCCCCGACCAGCACCGGCGTCCATAGCGGCGAGAAGAGGGCCTCGATAACGGTTGCGATTTCCATTGGCGACAGGGGCTTGGCTTGTGGTCTGAGAAAGCCCGTTACGGTAGCGATCCTTGCCCATCCGCGCCAACAGATGTTTTTTACCGGCCCATAACGACAAACACCCCCGGTGAACCGGGGGTGAATCAGTCGGGTCGGGCTCGCATCGAGTCCGGTCAGCCGGGACGATCCATCAGGAAGATCGGTCGGGACGGTCAGTCCGGGCGATCGCTGGCCTCGCCTTTTTCGGGCAGGGTGATGTTGAGCTCGAACAGCTCGAACTGCTCGTTGTGCTCGACCTCGAATTTCACCGCATCGTCCTCGACGTGGACGTACTTGCGGATCACCTCGAGGATCTCCTTCTGCATTTCGGGCAGGTAGTGCGGTGTGCGTTCCTGGCCCTGGCCGCGCTCGTGCGCGATCAGGATCTGCAGGCGCTCCTTGGCCATCTTGGCCGACGGCTCCTGGGAACGGTTACGAAAGATATCCAGCAATCCCATGGCTTAACTCCGACCGAACAGGCGACCGAGAAAGCCCTTCTTCTCGGTCTCGATGAATCGCATCGGGCGTTCCTCGCCCAGCAGACGGGCGACGGCGTCCTGGTAGGCCTGGCCGGCGTCGGTGTTCTCGTCGAGAATCACCGGGCGACCGGCGTTGGAGGCCTGCAGTACGGCGTTGGATTCCGGGATCACGCCCAGCAGCGGCACGGCCAGGATCTCGAGCATGTCCTCGACCGAGAGCATCTCGCCGGTGCCGACGCGGTCCGGGGCGTAGCGGGTGATCAACAGGTGTTCCTTGATCGCCGTCTCGCCATCCTTCGCCCGGCGCGACTTGCTGGCCAGGATGCCCAGCATGCGGTCGGAGTCGCGCACCGAGGAGATCTCGGGGTTGGAGACCACGATGGCCTCGTCGGCGTAGTACATCGCCAGCTGCGCACCGCGCTCGATGCCGGCGGGCGAGTCGCAGACGATGTAGTCGAAGCCCTCGGCGCGCAGGTCGTCGAGGACCTTGCCGACGCCTTCCTCGGTCAGGGCGTCCTTGTCCTTGGTCTGCGAGGCAGGCAGGACGTAGAGGTTATCGACCTCCTTGTGGCGGATCAGTGCCTGGTTGAGGCCTGCCTCGCCCTGGATGACGTTGACGATGTCGTAGACCACGCGGCGCTCGACGCCCATGATCAGATCGAGGTTGCGCAGGCCGACGTCGAAGTCGATCACCACGGTCTTCTTGCCGGCCATGGCCAGGCCGCTCGAAATGGCGGCGCTGGTCGTCGTTTTACCAACGCCGCCCTTGCCGGAGGTTACCACCAGGACTTTGGACACGGATTGTCTCCCTAATCGCGAAAGATTGTTGACGTCATACTGCCCCGAGGGGCGGGGTCGTCAGGTGGGGCGGACTGTGCCACAAAGGCGAGCCCTTTCCCAACGACCGCGAAATTCTTCCCTACGCACCAAAGTGCGTGGCACTCAGTCGAACGGATGGACCACCAGTTGGCCATCGACCAGTTCCACCACCACGCGCTTGCCCCAGGCCGGGTGCCTTGCCAACTGCTCGCCGTCGAGGAAGGTGCCGCAGATGGCGATGATCTCCGGCTCGAACGACTCGCAGAAGATGCGCGCCTGCGTCTGGTTGCCGGCACCGGCCGCGGCCGTGCCCTTGAGCGCGCCGTGGATGTAGATCGAGCCGTCGGCCACCACGCGCGCGCCGGCCCCGACCGTGTTCATCACCACCATGTCCTGGCCCTGGGCGTAGAGTTCGGTCCCTGAGCGTACCGGGTGGCGCAGGATCATCGGCGCGACCGGGCCGGCCGGGGCAGCCTCGGCGTTCGGGGCCGCCGGTTCCGGAGCAGGCTCCGGTGTGGGGTCGGCCACTGGCTCGGGTTCCGGCGGCGAGGCCGGCTCGGCCGGGGGCGCCTTTGGAGTCGCCGGCGAGGCGGCCGCGGCCTGGTCGTCGAAGACCGGCAGGTCGGCGCCGCGCGCCTGGGTCTTTTGCTGGTCGTTGCCGTGGACCACGCCCACCGGTTCGAGGCGGTAGTTGCGCAGCAGGCTGACCAGCGCCGGGAAGTCGATCCACTTGCCGCTGTCGGCGATGGCCGCGAGATCGATCACGCAGGGCTCGCGCTCGTCGCCGACGCCCGGGTTGCCGAAGCGTTCGCTCAGGCTGCGGGTGAGCTTGAGCAGGTGCGTTTCATACAGGTGAACGTGGGTGAGCGTCAGCGAGCGCTGGTCGATGTCGAGGGCGGGGGCGCCCGTCCTGGCGGCCTTGCGGGTAGTGGCGGTCATGAAGGGTGTCGTTCTCGTCCTGACGGTGGTTGGCTAACCGGTCCTCGCCCCGTCACAGGCGGCAGAGGGCCAGTCGGAATTCGATGTCCTCGTGGACCTGTCGGGGGTGGCCGTTCTCCCGGTCCAGCGTCATGAAGCGCACGGTGAAGCGGTGCTTGCCGGCGCTGATTTCGGGGTACGAATCGGTGTCCTCGTCGATCATCACGCGCAGCAGCTGGTAGGGCGTCGCGCTCTCGATGCTCTGCTGCAGGAATCCCTCGTCGGCGACCACGGACATGGTGTCGACGCTGTTGCGGATCAGGCTGATCACCAGCTCGTTGGCCTGGCGTATGTCGGCGAAGGGCTCGAGCCAGGTGTCGATGTCCTCGCGGCGCTCGTGTTCCGGCAGGCCCAGCCAGTAGTGCAGGCCGGGGATGTCGAACTCGCACAGCGCGCCGGGGATCGAGGCGCGCTGACGCACGGCGTTGAGCAGCTCGTGGTTCTTCAGGTGCGCGCCGGGCTGGGCGTGGTAGCCGTGCAGGGCCTTGATCAGGCCGTTCTGCTGGTCAAGCAGGGCGTTGAGCTTGTCGCGGTCGACGCCGGGCGAGTCCGGCACGTTCATCAGCCGGGCCTGCTGGCGCTCGAGTTCCTTGATCAGTTCGCGCTTGATGTCGATGCGCGAGAGCACATCGGCCGCCTCGAGCAGCAGGAGCACCGTGCAGAGCGTGTCGTCTCGCGAGTTGCTCGTCAGGTGATGGTCGATGCGCGCGAACAGGTGGTCGAGCCTCAGGCAGGCCCGGATCCGTTCGTTCAGCGGTTGCTCGTAGATTTTCAGAGGTGCGTTCCGATCCATTGGATGCCGATGCGGGTCGAGGGTGTGTCGGCCGTCTCGCGTTAGGGAAACTTTGCACGAATGCCATGCCGCTCTGGCCTGTCGAGCCGTTCGTGATCAAGGCACGTCGTCGCCGGCGTGCCGGTGGCCACGCCAAGACGGCGCAACGCCGAGCACGGGCGGCTCGACAGGCCCCGCAGGGCGCGCCTTGAGCCGGACATCTGCTGTGTTGCCGTCCTCGGAAAGGGAATCACCCTTCCGCGTCGGACGGCCGCCTTGCATCTGCCCGGCTCAAGGCGCGCAGAGCGGTATGCCATTCGTGCAAAGTTTCCCTTGCCATTCTCGGCCTGCTTGCGGGATAACTCAACTCCCGCGAGCGTTCGCGGCCCGTGGCCGCCTGCGAGACGGTCAGTCCGGCTCGTACCCCAGGATCGGCGCCAGCCACTTCTCGGCCTCCGAGCGCGACCAGCCCTTGCGCTTGGCGTAGTCGTCCACCTGGTCCGGGCCGATGCGGCCCACGCCGAAGTAGCGTGCTTCCGGATGGGCGAGATACCAGCCGGAGACGGCGGCACCCGGATGCATGGCGTACGAGTCGGTCAATTCCATTCCGATTCGCTCGGGCGTCAGGAGTTCCCAGAGCAGGCCCTTTTCGGTGTGATCCGGGCAGGCGGGATACCCCGGGGCGGGGCGGATGCCCTGGTATTTCTCCGCGATCAGCTCGTCGTTGGAGAGGTCCTCGTCGGCGGCATACCCCCAGAATTCCTTGCGCACCCGCTCGTGCAATCGTTCCGCGAAGGCCTCGGCCAGCCGGTCGGCCAGCGATTGCAGCAGGATCGCGTGGTAGTCGTCGTTCGCCTCTTCGAAGCGCTTGACGTGCGGCTCGATGCCCAGCCCCGTGGTCACGGCGAACCCGCCGATCCAGTCCTTGACCTTGCTGCCGGTCGGCGCGACGAAGTCGGCCAGGCACTGGTTGGGCTTGCCGCCGGAACGTGGCATCTGCTGGCGAATGTGGTGCAGGGTCGTCTTCACGCCCTGGCGCGACTCGTCGGTGAATACGCGGATGTCGTCGTCGATCGAGGCGGCCGGCCAGAAGCCGTAGACGGCGTTGGCGGTGAGCCACTTCTCCTCGACGATCTGCTTGAGCATGGCCTGGCCGTCCTCGTAGAGCTTGCGGGCCTCGGTGCCCACTTTCTCGTCCTCGAGGATCGCCGGGAACTTGCCGAACAGCTGCCAGCTCTGGAAGAACGGCGTCCAGTCGATGCGCTCTACGATCTCCTCGAGCGGGTAGTCCTCCAGGATGTGCACGCCGGGCTCGCGCGGCGCGATCGGGGTGTAGTCCTCGAAGTCGACCTTCTGGCGGTTGTCGCGTGCCTGCTGGATGGAGACGCGCTTGGCCTCCTTCTGGTTCGCCTGGCGACGGGCGACCACCTTGTGGTACTCGCCCTCGACCTCGTCGACGAAGGCCTGCTTGTTCTTGCCCAGGAGCTTGGATGCCACGCCCACGGCGCGCGAGGCATCGAGCACGTGGATGACCGGGTGGTCGTAGACCGGGTTGATCTTCAGCGCGGTGTGGAGCTTGGAGGTGGTTGCCCCCCCGATCATCAGCGGGATGTCGAAGCCCTGGCGCTGCATTTCGCTGGCGACGTTGGTCATCTCCTCGAGCGACGGGGTGATCAGGCCGGACAGGCCGATCAGGTCGGCGTTCTCCTCGCGGGCGGTGTCGAGGATCTTCTGCGCGGGGACCATCACGCCGAGATCGATGATCTCGAAGCCGTTGCACTGCAGGACCACGCCGACGATGTTCTTGCCGATGTCGTGGACGTCGCCTTTGACCGTGGCCATGACCACCTTGCCGGCCGACTGGACCTCGCAGGACTCCTCCTCCATGAACGGCAGCAGGTGGGCGACGGCCTTCTTCATCACCCGCGCGGACTTGACCACCTGCGGCAGGAACATCTTGCCGGCGCCGAACAGGTCGCCGACGACGTTCATGCCGTCCATCAGCGGGCCCTCGATCACGTGCAGGGGGCGCTCGGCGCGCAAGCGGGCCTCCTCGGTGTCCTCGACCACGTACTCGTCGATCCCCTTGACCAGGGAGTGTTCGAGGCGCTTTTCCACCGGCCAGTCGCGCCAGGCGAGATCCGGGCCGGAGGATTTCTCCCCGCCGGAGTCACGGTAACGGTCGGCGATCTCCAGCATGCGGTCGGTGGCGTCGTCTCGCCGATTGAGGACGATGTCCTCGACCGCCTCGCGGAGTTCGTCGGGGATCTCGTCGACCACGGTGAGCTGGCCGGCGTTGACGATGCCCATGTCCATGCCCGCGCGGGTGGCGTGGTAGAGGAACACGCTGTGGATCGCCTCGCGGACCGGCTCGTTGCCGCGGAAGGAGAACGAGACGTTCGAGACGCCGCCGGAGACCAGCGCGTGCGGCAGGTGTTCCTTGATCCAGCGGGTGCCCTCGATGAAGTCGACCGCGTAGTTGTTGTGCTCCTCGATACCGGTGGCGATCGCGAAGATGTTCGGGTCGAAGATGATGTCCTCGGGCGGGAAGCCGATGCCGGTCAGGAGATCGTAGGCCCGCTGGGCGATCTCGCGGCGCCGCTCGAGGCTGTCGGCCTGGCCGTCCTCGTCAAAGCCCATCACCACCGCGGCCGCGCCGTAGCGCTGCACCGTGCGCGCCTGCTCGAGGAAGGACTCCTCACCCTCCTTGAGCGAGATCGAGTTGACCACGGCCTTGCCCTGGACGCACTTCAGGCCCGCCTCGATCACCTCGAACTTCGAGGAGTCGATCATGATCGGCACCCGCGAGATGTCCGGTTCGGCGGCGACCAGGTTGAGGAAGCGCTGCATCGCCTCGACGCCGTCGATCAGGCCCTCGTCCATGTTGACGTCGATCATCTGCGCGCCGTTCTCGACCTGCTGGCGCGCCACGTCCAGTGCGGTGTCGTAGTCGCCTTCCTTGATCAGGCGGCGGAAGCGCGCCGAGCCGGTGACGTTGGTGCGCTCGCCGATGTTCACGAACAGCGAGTCGGGGGTGATGTTGAACGGCTCGAGGCCCGACAGGCGGCAGGCGACCTCCGGCTTGACGGGTTTGCGCGGGGCGACGCCCTCGACGCGCCGGGCCATCTCGGCGGTGTGCGCCGGGGTGGTGCCGCAGCAGCCGCCGATGATGTTCAGCAACCCCGCCTCGGCCCACTCGCCGATCGAGGCGGCCATCGGGTCGGCCTCCAGATCGTATTCGCCCAGCTCGTTGGGCAGCCCGGCGTTGGGGTGGGCGGAGACGAAGTACTCGCTGACCCGTGAGAGTTCGGCGACGTACTGGCGCAAGAGATCCGGGCCCAGCGCGCAGTTGAGACCGATCGACAGCGGCCGGGCGTGACGCAGGCTGTTGTAGAAGGCCTCGGTGGTCTGCCCCGACAGGGTGCGGCCTGAGGCGTCGGTAATGGTGCCGGAGATCATCACCGGCCAGCGCTGGCCGTGCGCGACGAACAGCTCCTCGAGGGCGAACACCGCCGCCTTGGCGTTGAGCGTGTCGAAGATGGTCTCGATCAGGAAGATGTCGACGCCGCCCTCGATCAGGGCCTCGGCCGACTCCCGGTACGCCTCGACCAGCTCGTCGAAGCTGGTGTTTCGGTAACCGGGATCGTTGACGTCCGGCGAGATCGAGGCGGTGCGGTTAGTCGGCCCGAGGATGCCGGCGACGAAGCGCGGCTTGTCCGGGGTCTCGGCGGTCTTGGCGTCGGCGGCCTTGCGGGCGATCTGCGCGGCGACGACGTTAATCTCCCGCGAGAGCTCCTCCATCTGGTAGTCGGCCATCGCGATGCGCGTGGCCGAGAAGGTGTTGGCCTCGATGATGTCCGCGCCGGCACCCAGGTACTGGCGGTGGATGTCCTCGATCACGTCGGGGCGAGTCAGCACCAGCAGGTCGTTGTTGCCTTTGAGGTCCACCGGCCAGTCGGCGAAGCGCTCGCCGCGGAAGTCGGCCTCCTCGAGCCTGGCATTCTGGATCATCGTGCCCATGGCGCCGTCGAGCACCAGGATGCGCTGGCGCATCAGGTCACGAAGCTGGTCGAAAACGGGATGGTCTCGGTCGATCGAAGTCATGGGCGACGCGGCGTCCTGGACCGTCCGGCGGGCCGACTAAGGCCGGGCGCCGGACGATGGGTGAGTGGCGTTTAAAGCGCCGCAGTATAACGCCATTCGGGCAGGCGGGGGCGGGGCCCGAGGCCAATGCGGGGAGTCAGTGGCGCTGGTTCGAGCGGGCCTGTCGCAGCCGTTGACGACGCTGGGCCTGCCGGCGGCGCTTGTGGGCGGCGATATTCAGTCGCCACAGCAGGCGAATGGTGGCAAAGCCGATCAGGGCGCTGACGAAGGACAGGGTGACCAGCCCTACGCCGAGCGGCAGCCAGATCACGGGCAGCTGGCTCATCGCGTAGCCGATGCTCATGGCCCCCTGTTCGCCGGTGGGCGGATCGAGCGAGGCGCCAGTCAGCAACGCGCCCACCTGGTAGGCGAGCCAGAGCAGGGGCGGGATGGTCAGGGGATTGGTCGTCCAGACCAGGGCCACGGCCAACGCGATGTTGACGCGCATGGCGATGGCGCCGACCGCGGCGATCAGCATTTGGCCGGGCAGGGGGATGAAGGCGAGGAACAGGCCGAGGGCGACCCCGCCGGAGACCGAGCGGCGGTTGAGGTGCCAGAGGTTGGGGTCGCCGAGGAACTGGGCCACCGGCCGCAGGAACGGCTGGTTGACGATCCGGTGGCGGCTGGGTGTCAGGCGACGAAAGAACTTGCGTGGCATTCGGGCCTCGTCAAACGTCGGCTTGCCGGTGGCGCGGGCGGGGCGGTGATTCCGGCGTTAGCCGGGTTTCGCCGCCATCCTCGCCCGTCGGCCACGGCCTGGATAATCCGGATTACAGGCTCTTGAGCAGGTCGCGGACCTTGCGGCTCAAGGTCATGTAATCGCGCTTTTCCTCGTCGGTCAGCTCGCCGAGCACCTTGTGGCGGAAACGGGCGAGCGCCTTGTCGGCGGCCTCGATGCGCGCGTGCGCCTCGGGCCGGAGCCAAATGGTCTTGGCGCGCCGATCGACCTCCGAGATGCGCCGCTCGATCCAGTTGCCCTTTTCCAGCCCGTCGAGCAGCTTGACCAGGGTAGGGCCTTCGATGGCCAGCTCACCGGCCAGTTCCTTCTGCGTGCGTCCCTCGCCCTCGTCGCGCAGGATGCGCAACACGGCCCAGGCCGAGGCGGTCAGGTCGAACTCGCTCAGGGTTTCATTGACCTGCACGCGCCACAGCCTGGAGACGTCGAAAACCAGGCGGGTGATTTCGTCTTCGCGTTGCTGGACCGGGTCGGAAGATTGGGTCATGGACTGGTGCCGGCTGTCATGGGAATCAAACATCCGTATGGTCGCATTACTCGGCCGATTTCGCCATCCCGGCGGGCGCGGGGCTGAGAAAAAAGCCGTCGGGCGCACCCGGCTTGGGGGCGGGTTCGGCGGATGGGGTGGGGCGGCCATGACACGGTGGCGCCAATTGCCGGCCCAGGGCGTTTGCGGTACCATCCGGCCCTTGAAACGGGGCCCGTCGGCCCGCCTCTTACTTCGTCTGGAAATGGTTCGTTAATGACCAAGTTCGTCTTCGTTACCGGTGGGGTCGTCTCGTCACTGGGCAAGGGAATCGCCGCCGCCTCGCTGGGGGCGCTGCTCGAATCGCGTGGGCTGCGCGTGACGCTGATGAAGCTCGATCCCTACATCAACGTCGACCCCGGCACGATGAGCCCCTTCCAGCATGGCGAGGTGTTCGTGACCGACGACGGCGCGGAGACGGACCTGGACCTCGGTCACTACGAGCGATTCGTGCGCTCGCCGGTCGGCCGACGCAACAATTTCACCACCGGTCGGGTCTACGAGACAGTCATTCGCCGCGAACGTCGCGGGGACTATCTCGGCGGTACCGTTCAGGTCATTCCGCACGTGACCGACGAGATCAAGCGCCGTGTGGTCGAGGGATCGAAGGGCTATGACGTGGCCCTGATCGAGATCGGCGGCACGGTGGGTGACATCGAGTCCCTGCCGTTCCTCGAGGCGATTCGCCAGCTGGGCGTGGAGATGGGGCGCGATCGCGCCATCTTCATGCACCTGACCCTGGTGCCGTTCATCAAGGCGGCCGGCGAGGTCAAGACCAAGCCGACCCAGCACTCGGTCAAGGAGTTGCGTTCGATCGGGATCCAGCCGGACGTGCTGGTCTGTCGCGCCGAGGTGCCGTTGCCGGAGGAAGAGCGCCGCAAGATCGCGCTGTTCACCAACGTCGAGCACGACGCGGTCATTTCCTCGATCGACGCGGACACCATTTACCGCATCCCGCGCCTGCTGCACGCGCAGAAGCTCGACGAGACCGTGCTGAGAAAGCTGCACTTGAGCGCCGGCCCGGCCGATCTGTCCGAGTGGGACCGCGTGGTCGAGGCGCAGACCAAGCCCGACCGGATCGTCGACATCGCGATGGTGGGCAAGTACGTCGATCTCGTCGATGCCTACAAGTCGGTCAACGAGGCGCTGCTGCACGCGGGCATCCAGACCCGCACGCGGGTCAATATCCATTACTTCGACTCCGAGTCCTTCGAGCATGACGGCATTGCCCGGCTCGAGGGCATGGACGCGATCCTGGTCCCGGGCGGCTTCGGCTCGCGCGGGGTCGAGGGCAAGATCGCGGCCGTGAAGTATGCGCGCGAGTCCGGCAAGCCCTACCTGGGTATCTGCCTGGGCATGCAGGTGGCCGTGATCGAGTACGCCCGTCACGTCGCCGGCCTCGAGGGGGCGCACTCGACCGAGTTCGACCGTGAGACGGAACACCCGGTGATCGCGCTGATCACCGAGTGGCGCGACGAGGAGGGCAACCTGATCGAGCGCAGCGAGGACGTCGACATGGGCGGCACCATGCGCCTGGGCGCGCAACGCTGCCGCATCGAGCCGGGCACGCTGGCGCACCGCATCTACGACCAGGACGAGATCAGCGAACGTCACCGTCACCGCTACGAGTTCAACAACGGCTATCAGAAGGCGCTCTCCGAGGCCGGGCTGGTGTTCGCCGGCTGGTCGTCGGAGAACGAGCTGGTCGAGACGGTCGAATTGCCGGGTCACCCGTTCTTCTTCGCTTGCCAGTTCCACCCGGAATTCCGTTCCACGCCGCGCGACGGCCATCCGCTGTTCGTCGCCTTTGTCAACGCGGCCCATGCCCAGCGAGTGGGCAAGGCCGAGGCCCTGGACGACGCATGACGATGAAGCTCCTGGATTTCGAGGTCGGACTGGACCGGCCGCTGTTTTTGATCGCCGGTCCCTGCGTGATCGAGTCGGCGGGTCTCGCGCAGGAAACGGCTGGCCGTTTGAAGGAAATGGCAGAAACCGCCGGTATTCGGCTGATCTACAAGAGTTCCTTCGACAAGGCGAACCGGTCGTCCACGGAAAGCTTCCGCGGCCCGGGTCTGGAGAAGGGGCTGGCGATCCTCGAGGACGTCAAGCGCGAGTTCGACCTGCCCGTGCTCACGGACGTTCACGAGGACACGCCGCTCGAGGAGGTCGCCTCGGTGGTCGACGTGCTGCAGACGCCGGCCTTCCTCTGCCGCCAGACCAACTTCATCCAGAACGTCGCCCGTCAGGGCAAGCCGGTCAATATCAAGAAGGGCCAGTTCCTCGCGCCCTGGGACATGGCCAACGTGGTCGAAAAGGCCCGCGCGGTCGGCAATGACCAGGTGATGGTCTGCGAGCGCGGCGTGTCCTTCGGCTACAACACGCTGGTCTCCGACATGCGCGGCCTGGCGATCATGCGCCAGACCGGTGCGCCGGTGGTCTTCGATGCCACCCACTCGGTCCAGCAGCCGGGCGGGCAGGGCAAGGCCTCGGGCGGTCAGCGCGAGTTCGTGCCGGTGCTGGCGCGCGCCGCGGTCGCGGCCGGCGTGTCCGGGCTGTTCATGGAGACCCACCCGGATCCGGACAAGGCGCTGTCCGACGGGCCCAACGCCTGGCCGCTCGACGAGATGGCCGACCTGCTGCTGACGCTGACCACGCTCGATCGCACGGTCAAGGCCTCGGGCTTCCCGGAGAACGCGCGGCTGGGCCTGCCGGACTGAACCGGCCGTTGCCACAAGATAATTGTTGAGCGGGCCGGCCAGGTGCCGGCTCGCCACCCCATTTCAACCGAACATCAAGATCAGGAGAACACTGCATGGCAGCCATCGAGCGAGTGCACGCACGCGAAGTGATCGATTCACGCGGCAACCCCACCGTCGAGGCCGAGGTCCACCTGGCCGGCGGCATCGTGGGCCGGGCGATCGTGCCCTCCGGCGCCTCCACCGGCGCCCGCGAGGCGATCGAGCTGCGTGACGGCGACAAGAACCGCTTTCTCGGCAAGGGCGTGACCCGTGCGGTGGCCAACGTCAACGGCGAGATCAATGACGCCGTCAAGGGCATGAACGTCCACTCGCTGGCCGACATCGACAACACGATGATCGAGCTCGACGGCACCGAGAACAAGTCGCGCCTGGGCGCGAACGCCATTCTCGCCGTCTCGTTGGCCGCCGCCCAGGCCGGCGCGCTCGAGCGCGGCGAGCCGCTGTTCTCCTACCTCGGCGGCGACGCGGCCGTGACCCTGCCGGTACCGATGATGAACATCATCAACGGCGGCGAGCACGCCGACAACTCCATCGACATGCAGGAGTTCATGATCATCCCGGCCGGCGCGCCGAGCTTCTCCGAGGCACTGCGCTACGGCGTCGAGGTCTTCCACGCGTTGAAGCAGGTGCTGGCCGCACGCGGCCTGTCCACCGCCGTCGGCGACGAGGGCGGCTTCGCCCCCGACCTGCCGTCCAACGAGGCGGCGATCGAGGCGATCATGGAAGCGATCGAGAAGGCCGGTTACACCCCGGGCAAGGACGTGTTCCTGGGCCTGGACGCGGCGAGCTCCGAGTACGTCAAGGACGGCAAGTACGTCCTGACCGGCGAGAACCGGACCCTGGATGCCGCCGGCATGGTCGATCTCCTGGCCGAGTGGGTCGAGAAGTACCCGATCCTCTCGATCGAGGACGGCATGGCCGAGGACGACTGGGATGGTTGGGCGCTGCTGACCGAGCGATTGGGCGACAAGTGCCAGCTGGTCGGTGACGACCTGTTCGTCACCAACGAGAAGATCCTGCGCGAAGGCATCGAGCGCAAGATCGCCAACTCGATGCTGGTCAAGGTCAACCAGATCGGCACCCTGACCGAGACCCTGTCCGCCATGCGCCTGGCGCAGGAGAACGGCTACACCAACGTCGTCTCCCACCGTTCGGGCGAGACCGAGGACACCACCATCGCCGATCTGGCCGTGGCGACCAACGCCGGCCAGATCAAGACCGGTTCGCTGTCGCGTTCCGATCGGATCGCCAAGTACAACCAGTTGCTGCGCATCGAGGAGCGTCTGGGCGACAAGGCCCGCTTCCCGGGCCGCGCGGCCTTTGGCCAGTAAGGTCTCGGTCCAGGCCTTCGGGACGCACTGACTCCATGCTCCTGACATCATCGATGCCACAACGCGAATCCTGCCGGATTGTGGTGTATGCGGTGCCGTCGACGGACTCGCCGAGCGTCCTGTGCGCCTGCTGACCGTCATCCTCGTGTTGATGGTGGCCGGCCTGCAATGGCGGGTCTGGTTCAGCGAGGCGTCCGTGGGTGAGGTGAATGCCAAGCAGGAGCGTCTTGCCGTCTTGCAGGCCGAGCAGACGCGTCTCGAGCGGCGCAACGAGACCCTGGTGGCCGAGGTCGACAGCCTGCGCGAAGGGGTCGACGCGGTCGAAGCGCAGGCCCGGTTGACCCTCGGCCTGGTCCGAGAGAACGAGCACTTCTATCAGGTGGTCGAGGCCGTGCGCCCCGATACCATCACGCCGCCTGCGGTCGATCCGGCACGCGTGACCCATCCGGCCATCGCCGACTGAGTCATGTGTGATTCTCGCGTACCCGTTGCCCGCATGAGCCCGTTGCTTTTCGCACTCTCCTCAGCCGCCGTCAAGATGCCCGGCACGGGGGCGCGATGAGCGCTGCGGCCGCGCCGCTGCCGCCGGCGGCGGTCAGCCCGAGCGAGGCAGGGCGCTGGTGGCTGCTGGTGCCGGCCGCCGGTTTTGGTCGCCGCATGGGGGGAGAGACGCCCAAGCAGTACCTGAGACTGGGCGGGCGACCGGTGCTCGAGATCACCCTGTCACGATTTGCCGGGCTGCCGGGGCTGGCCGGCGTGGTATTGGTCACCAGTGAATCGCTGCCCGAGGACCTGATGCCGTCGTCCGACGTGGTCGGCGTGCCCATCCACCGTGTCGACGGGGGGGGCGAGCCGGGCGTTGAGCGTACGCAACGGCTTGGCCGTCTTCCGTGATCGCTGGGCAGGCCTGTCGCCGGGGCAGGGCGACGGCCTGACCGATGGTCTGGGCGAGTGGGTGATGGTGCACGACGCCGCGCGGCCCTGCGTGGCGCCCGGCGATCTCGAGCGACTGCTCGACGCCGCACGTTACCCGGAGGGCGCCCTGCTGACCGCGCCGGTGCGCGACACCATCAAGCGTGTCGATGCCGACGGGCGGGTCACCGGAACGGTCGATCGTCGTATCCTGCGCCACGCGCTCACGCCGCAGATGTTCCCGGTCGGGGTGCTGCTCGAGGCGATCGAGCAGGGGCTGGTCGCGGGGGCGGAGATCACCGACGAGGCATCCGCGGTCGAACGGCTGGGCCTGGCCCCAAGGGTCGTGGACAGTGCCACCGACAATCTCAAGATTACGCACCCGGAGGATCTCGGCATCGCGCGCTCGATCCTCCGGCGACAGGGAGTGCTGGATGACTGACCCGTTTGCGTTGCGGATTGGGCACGGCTTCGACGTGCACGCCTTCGAGCCGGGGGATCACCTCTGGATCGGTGGCCGCCGGATCCCGTTCGATCGTGGCTTTCGCGCGCACTCGGACGGCGACGTGCTGCTGCACGCGATCTGCGATGCCCTGCTGGGCGCCGCGGCGCTGGGCGACATCGGCCGGCACTTCCCCGATACCGATCCGACATGGGAGGGGGCGGACAGTCGCGATTTGCTGCGGCGCGTGGTCGGGTTGCTCGGTGAGCAGGGGTGGCAGCTCGTCAACGTGGATGCCACCGTGATCGCCCAGGCACCGACGCTCGCACCCTGGATCGAACCGATGCGCGAGACCATCGCGGCGGCGGCCGGCTGGACGGTCGCTCAGGTCAACGTCAAGGCGACCACCTCAGAGAAACTCGGCTTTACCGGGCGGGGCGAGGGCATCGCCGCCGAGGCGGTCGCGATGCTCGCTCGCCACCCGTAGGCGGATTGATTTATGGGGGGCGGCCAAGTAGGCTTGTCGCCCGTTTCCGGGGGCGGGGTACGCAACTCGCGTCGCTGTGTCCCGGGGCAATCGATATCGATACGATTTCGATAACCGAACTCTCGAATCTAGCTCTCGAACATTTCAAGTGGAACCATCGGATGCGTAAACCGATCGTCGCAGGAAACTGGAAGCTCAACGGCGCATTGGCCGACAACGAATCGCTGGTGCTGGGCGTGCTC
Organism: Guyparkeria sp. SB14A; assembly: GCF_005096345.1. NCBI lineage: Bacteria > Pseudomonadati > Pseudomonadota > Gammaproteobacteria > Chromatiales > Thioalkalibacteraceae > Guyparkeria > Guyparkeria sp. SB14A. The sequence goes on from NZ_SWAW01000001.1 coordinate 209,457, forward strand.
GACGGCATGCCGGCGCTCGAGGGCATCGACGTGGCCGTCTGCCCCCCGTTCGTCTATCTGCCGCAGGTCGCCCGGCTCGCGGAATCGACCGCGCTGGACGTCGGCGCACAGAACTGTTCCGAGCACGAGAATGGGGCGTTCACCGGCGAGGTGGCCGCGCCGATGCTCGCCGACGTCGGTGCCCGCTACGTGATCTTGGGTCACTCCGAGCGTCGTGCCATGTATGGCGAGACCGACGAGATCGTCAGCGAGAAGGTCAAGGCCGCACTCGCCGCGGGACTCACCCCGATCCTGTGCGTCGGCGAGACGCTCGAGGAGCGCGAGGCCGACGAGACCGAAGCGGTGGTGCGTCGTCAGCTGGCGGCCGTGATCAGCGGCAACGGTATCCAGGCCTTCGATCGCATCGTGATCGCCTACGAGCCGGTCTGGGCAATCGGCACGGGCCGGACGGCCTCCCCGGAGCAGGCCCAGGCCGTGCACGCGTTCATCCGCGGTCAGTTGGCCGATCACGACGCGGGCATCGCCCAATCGGTACGTATTCAGTACGGCGGATCGATGAAGCCCGGCAACGCCGCGGACCTGCTCGCGCAGCCGGACATCGACGGCGGCCTGATCGGCGGGGCATCGCTCAAGGCCGAGGATTTTCTGGGAATCTGCCGCGCCGCGGCGGACACGGTAGGTAACTAATGACCACATTCGTAATCATCATCCACGTGCTGCTGGGGCTGGCCCTGATCGGGCTGGTGCTCATCCAGCATGGCAAGGGCGCGGATGCCGGCGCCGCCTTCGGTTCGGGCGCGTCTGGCACCGTTCACGGGGCCCGTGGGCCGGCAAACACCCTGCAGAAGGTCACCGGCTGGATGGTCGTGGCCTTTTTCGGCACGAGTTTGTTGCTTGCCTACGTGATTAACACTTCCCAGGAGCCCTCGAGCGTGGTAGATTCTGCACCCGTTTCCGAGAGCGGGAACGCGCCAGAGCAAGACGGACGCACCCCGTCCGACAAGCCGGCAGGCACGCCGACCGACGTCCCATCCTCGAACTCGGCGGCACCCTCTGGGCAGGAAGACGGCAGCACCCAATCGCCGTCGGACGTGCCCGGACAGTAACGGCGAGCAATCGCCGTTGCGGCCGGATCAAGCGATGATCCGGTGACAACCAAAGCGGACGTGGTGGAACTGGTAGACACGCTATCTTGAGGGGGTAGTGGCGAAAGCCGTGTGGGTTCGAGTCCCACCGTCCGCACCAAACACACTTTTCCGGTTCGATTCGTTATTCTTGTACGTTGCCGTGGTGATTTCTCCCGGCGCGCGCAAGGCAGTCGAACGCGCAGAAAAAACCGGTCGGGATCGACCGGCCGGGTTTCGAGCAAGAGGGTGTCAGATGCTTGAAGGCTACATTCCCATCCTGATCTTCTTCGGTGTGGCCACCCTGTTCTCCCTGGGTCTCCTGGTCGTCGGCCAGGTGCTGGCACCCAATCGGCCGGATGCGGCCAAGCTGGATGCGTACGAGTGCGGTTTCGCGCCTTTTGAAGACGCGCGCATGAAGTTCGACATCCGCTACTACCTGGTCGCCATCCTGTTCATCATCTTCGACCTGGAGATCGCCTTCCTGTTCCCCTGGGCCGTCGCGCTCGAGGACATCGGCGGCTTCGGGCTCGCGGCCATGGCCATCTTTCTGGGCGTGCTCGTGATCGGCTTCATTTACGAGTGGAAGAAGGGGGCGCTGGAATGGGAGTAGAAGGCGTTCTGGAGAAGGGCTTTGTCACCACCTCGGCCGACAAGCTGATCAACTGGGCGCGCACCGGCTCGCTCTGGCCGATGACCTTCGGCCTGGCCTGTTGCGCCGTCGAGATGATGCACGCCGGTGCGGCCCGTTACGACCTCGACCGTTTCGGCGTGGTGTTCCGCCCCAGTCCGCGTCAATCCGACGTGATGATCGTGGCCGGCACCCTGGTCAACAAGATGGCGCCGGCGCTGCGCAAGGTCTACGACCAGATGGCCGAGCCGCGCTGGGTGATCTCGATGGGTTCCTGCGCCAACGGCGGCGGCTACTATCACTATTCCTACTCGGTGGTGCGCGGCTGCGACCGGATCGTGCCGGTCGACATCTACGTGCCCGGGTGCCCGCCGACGGCGGAAGCGCTCTTGTACGGGATCATCCAGTTGCAGAACAAGATCCGTCGCACCAACACCATCGCGCGTGCCTGACGGGTACCGGCAAGCACAGGGGTAGCCTGATCACATGAACCTGCAAACGGCCCTCAAGGAAACCATCGGCGATTACATCGTCGATCAGACCTTCGATCGCGGTGAGCTGACCATCGAGGTCGAGGCCAAGCACTGGCGCGAGGTCGCCCAGCGACTCGAGTCGAGCGAGGCCACGCGTTTCGAGCAGTGCGTCGATATCTGTGGCATCGATTACCTCGAGTACGGCCGCGACGAGTGGGCCGGCGAAGAGACGGTTTCCTACACCGGTTACAGTCGTGGCGTCGAGCCCAACACCAGCGGCTGGCTCAAGTTCGGCGACGAGCCGGACGTCGGCGACCTGGGGCGTCCGCGTTTCGCCGTGATCGCCCATTTGCTGTCCTACACCCACAACTGGCGCCTGCGCGTCCGGGTCTACTGCCCGGACGACCAGGCCCCGGTCGTGCCGTCGGTCGTGTCCGTCTGGGCCGGCGTGAACTGGTTCGAGCGCGAGGCATTCGACCTGTTCGGCATCCTGTTCGACGATCATCCGGACCTGCGTCGTATCCTGACCGACTACGGTTTCGTCGGTCATCCGTTCCGCAAGGACTTCCCGTTGATCGGCCACGTCGAGGTGCGCTACGACGACGAGAAGCAGCGCGTGGTCTACGAGCCGGTCTCGATCGAGCCGCGCGTGCTGGTGCCGAAGGTGCACCGTGACGACAGCCGCTACATTGACCTCGACGAGGGCTGATAGATGCCGGAAATCGCCAACTACACCCTGAATTTCGGTCCCCAGCACCCGTCGGCCCACGGCGTACTGCGCCTGGTGCTCGAGATGGACGGCGAGACCGTCGTGCGTGCCGATCCGCACATCGGCCTGCTGCACCGCGCGACCGAGAAGCTCGCCGAGAGCAAGCCCTACAACCAGTCGATCGGTTACATGGACCGCCTCGACTACGTCTCGATGATGTGCAACGAGCACGCCTACGTGCGTGCCATCGAACAGCTGCTGGATCTCGAGATCCCCGAGCGCGCCCAGTACATCCGGGTGATGTTCGACGAGATCACCCGGATCCTGAACCACCTGCTGTGGCTCGGTGCGCACGCGCTCGACATCGGCGCCATGGCGGTGTTCCTGTACGCCTTCCGCGAGCGCGAGGACCTGATGGACTGCTACGAGGCGGTGTCGGGTGCCCGCCTGCACGCGACCTACTACCGCCCGGGCGGTGTGGCGCGCGACCTGCCGGACTCGATGCCCAAGTACCAGGCCTCGAAGTGGCACAGCGAGCGCGAAGTCAATCGCATGAACGAGGCGCGCCAGGGTTCGCTGCTCGACTTCCTCGAAGACTTCACCGACCGCTTCCCGAAGTACGTCGACGAGTACGAGACCCTGCTGACCGACAACCGCATCTGGAAGCAGCGCACCGTCGACATCGGCGTCGTCTCCAAGGAGCGAGCGCTGCAGATGGGCTTTACCGGCCCGATGCTGCGGGGCTCCGGCGTCGAATGGGACCTGCGCAAGCACCAGCCGTACGCGGTCTACGACCAGCTCGACTTCGACATCCCGGTGGGCAAGAACGGCGACTGCTATGACCGGTACCTGGTGCGCGTCGAGGAGATGCGCCAGTCGAACCGCATCATCCGCCAGTGCATCGACTGGCTGCGCAAGAATCCCGGGCCGGTGATGGTCGACGACCACAAGGTCGCGCCGCCGCGCCGCGAAGAGGTGAAGGCGGACATGGAGTCGCTGATCCACCACTTCAAGCTGTTCACCGAGGGCTACACCCTGCCCAAGGGCGAGGCCTACGCGGCCGTGGAACACCCCAAGGGCGAGTTCGGTATCTACCTGGTCTCCGACGGGGCCAACAAGCCGTACCGCCTGAAGATCCGTGCGCCGGGCTTTGCCCACCTGTCGGGGCTCGACGAGATGTCGCGCGGCCACATGTTGGCCGACGTCGTGGCGATCATCGGCACCCAGGACATCGTATTCGGAGAGGTCGACCGCTGATGACCGAGAGCAAACTCCACCTGCTGACCGACCACAGCCGCGAGGAAATCGACGGCTGGCTGGCGCGCTACCCCGAGGACCAGAAGCAGTCGGCCTCGTTGGCCGCGTTGCGGATCGTCCAGCACCAGAACGACGGTCACGTGACGGTCGATCTGATGGACGCGATCGCCGAGTACCTCGAGATGGAGCCGATCTCGGTCTACGAGGTGGCCTCGTTCTACTCGATGATCGAGACCAAGCCCTGCGGCCGTCATCACGTTTCGGTCTGCACCAACATCGCCTGTTCGCTGATGGGCTCGGACGAGATCGTCGAGCACTGCGAGAAGAAGCTCGGGATCAAGACCGGCGAGTCGACGCCCGACGGCCGGATCCTGCTCAAGAAGGAAGAAGAGTGCCTCGCGGCCTGCGGCGGCGGTCCGATGATGCAGGTCGATCACGTCTACTACGAGAATCTGACGCCTGAAAAGGTCGACGAGATTCTCGACAAGCTGGATTGACGCCATGAGTTTCAACTACGTCAGCTCCACCGCGGTCTGCTTTGCCACGCTCGAACACGAGCAGCCCTGGTCGCTCGAGGCCTACCTCGCCTCCGGCGGCTACCAGGCCTGGAAAAAGATCCTCGAGGAGAAGACCGACCCGGCGCTGATCATCGAGGAGGTCAAGACCTCGAACCTGCGCGGCCGTGGCGGCGCCGGCTTCCCGACGGGGCTCAAGTGGTCGTTCATGCCGCGTAACGCCCCGGGGCAGAAATACATCGTCTGCAACTCGGACGAGTCCGAGCCGGGCACGTTCAAGGATCGCCAGATCCTGATGAACAACCCGCACGCCCTGGTCGAGGGCATGGCGATCGCCGGCTACGCGATCGGCGCGACCAAGGGCTACAACTACATGCGCGGCGAGTTCTCGGACCTGGTGTTCCAGCGCTTCGAGCAGGCCGTGCGCGAGGCCTACGAGTACGGCGTGCTCGGCGAGAACATCCAGGGTTCGGGCATCGACTTCGACCTCTACGGTTCGCTCGGTGCCGGGGCCTACATCTGCGGCGAGGAAACCGCGCTGCTCGAATCGCTCGAGGGCAAGAAGGGCCAGCCGCGCTTCAAGCCGCCGTTCCCGGCCAACTTCGGCCTGTACGGTCGGCCGACCACGGTCAACAACACTGAGACGCTGTCCTCCGTGCCGGCGATCATGCGCAACGGCGGCCAGTGGTTCGCCGATCTGGGCGTGCCCAACAGCGGTGGCGTGAAGATCTGGTCGGTCTCCGGCCACGTCAACAAGCCGGGCGTGTTCGAGATCCCGATGGGGACGCCGTTCGCCGATCTGCTCGAAATGGCCGGCGGCATGCGCGGCGGCAAGAAGTGCAAGGCCGTGATCCCGGGCGGCACGTCCTCCCCGGTGATCCCGGGCGAGATCATGCTCGAGACCAACATGGACTACGACTCGATCGCCAAGTCGGGCACGTTCCTCGGCTCGGGCGGGCTGATCGTCATGGACGAGGACACCTGCATGGTCAAGGCCCTGCGGCGTGTCGCTCAGTTCTACTACAAGGAATCCTGCGGGCAGTGCACGCCGTGCCGCGAAGGTACCGGCTGGCTGTATCGCATGCTCAATCGCATCATCGACGGCAAGGGCACGCTCGAGGATCTCGACCGCCTCGACGATGTCGCCAGCAAGATCGAGGGCCGCACCATTTGCGCCTTCGGCGACGCGGCGGCCACGCCGGTACGGAGCTTCATCAAGCACTTCCGTCCGGAATTCGAGTACTACATCAAGCACGGCCACAGCATGGTCGACCGCGCATCCCAGGCGGCCTAAGGCCGGCCGTGCAATCAGGTTTCCAGGTATGAGTGACGAGCAGATTACCTTTGAAGTCGACGGCATGACCCTCCAGGGCAACCCGGGGGACATGCTGATCGAGGTGACGGACAAGGCGGGGATCAACATCCCGCGCTTCTGTTATCACCGCAAGCTGTCGATCGCGGCCAACTGCCGCATGTGCCTGGTGGAAGTCGAGCGTGCGCCCAAGCCGCTGCCGGCCTGTTCGACCCCCATTTCCGAGGGCATGAAGGTCTCCACGCGCAGCCCCAAGGCGATTTCCGCCCAGCGCTCGACCATGGAGTTCCTGCTGATCAACCACCCGCTCGACTGCCCGATCTGCGACCAGGGCGGCGAGTGCGAGCTCCAGGACGTGGCCATGGGCTACGGCGAGGGCGTGGGCCAGTACTCCGAGGCCAAGCGCGTGGTCAAGGACAAGGACATCGGCCCGCTGATCGCGACCGACATGACGCGCTGCATCCACTGCACCCGCTGCGTGCGCTTCGGCGAGGAAATCGCCGGCCTCAAGGAGCTGGGCGCCACCGGTCGATCCGACCAGATGGAGATCGGCACCTACATCTCCAAGAGCGTGACCTCCGAGCTCTCGGGCAACGTCATCGACCTGTGCCCGGTTGGCGCACTGACCGCCAAGCCGTCGCGCTACACGCACCGTCCGTGGGAGCTGGTCCAGCACAAGCACCTCTCCACGCATGACGCGTTCGGCTCGAACCTCTACATCCACACCCGCGAAGGGCGGGTGATGCGGACCGTTCCGCGCGACAACGACGCGGTCAACGAGACCTGGATTGCCGACCGCGACCGCTACGCCTACACCGGCCTGTTCACCGACGATCGCCTGACCCGTCCGATGGTCAAGCGCGACGGCGAGTGGGTAACCACCAGCTGGGAGGAGGCCCTGGAGGCCGCGGCCCAGGGAATCCAGCGGATCGTCAACGAGCAGGGCCCGACCGCGCTGGGCGCGCTGGTCTCGCCGAACGCGAGCCTCGAGGAGCAGTACCTCACCGCGCGCATCGTCCGCGGCATGGGCTCGAACAACATCGACCACCGCCTGCGGCAGACCGACTTCTCCGGTGACGCCGACGACCCGGTCATGCCGTGGCTGGGCATGGACATCCCGGCGATCGCCGAACTCAACGCCGCCCTGACCGTCGGCATGGCGGTGCGCGAGGAGGTGCCGCTGTTCGGCCACCGCCTGCGCCAGACGGCCCTGAACAACCAGGCACGGATCACGCTGATCCACCCGTACCAACAGGATCTCACCTTCCCGGCGCGCCAGGCCCCGAGCCGCGTGGCCGAAGGGGGAGAGCTCGGCAGTTTGCTGGCACTGCTCAAGGCCGCCGGCGGCGAGATCCCGGCGAGTCTGGCCGACCACCCGGTAGCGACGGTCGATGACGCCGCCACCATCGTCGAGGAGCTGAAGACCGCCGAGAACGGCGCGATCTTCCTCGGTGCGGTGGCGCAGAATGCGCCGGACTTCGCCGCGATTCGTGCGGTGGCCGCCGAACTGGCCCGCCTGACCGGCACGCAACTCGGCATCGTCGCCCAGGGCGGCAACGCCGCCGGTGCGTGGCTGGCCGGTGCCGTACCGCACCGGGCCGCCGGTGGGGCCGATGCCGTCGGACTGGGCCGTCACGCCGCCGACATGCTGGCCGAGCCCTGCGAGGCGATGATCCTGCAGGGGGTCGAGCCCGAGCACGATTCCGCGGCCGGCGAGGCGGCCATCGAGCGCCTCGAGCGCGCCGGCTGCGTGGTCGCGATCACAAGTTTCGTCACCCCGGCGATGAAGCGCTACGCCGACGTGCTGCTGCCGATGGGCACGGCCGTCGAGACGGCCGGGACCTGGGTCAATGGCGAGGGTCGTTGGCAGTCGGTCAACGGTGCCGTGCGCTCGCTGGGCGAGTCGCGTCCGGCCTGGAAGATCCTGCGCGTACTGGGCAACCTCCTGGACCTCAACGGCTTTGACTACATGGCCGTCACCGAGGTGCGCCGCGAGGTGCAGACGCACTGCCAGGAGGTCGCGCTCGAGAACAAGACCGCCGCGCTTGCCGAGGCACGCTTCGAGCTGCCCGCCAAGGCCGAGCCGGGCGCCTACCAGCGCATCGCGCCGGTCGCCATGTACGGCATCGACCCGGTCATCCGTCGTGCCACGCCGTTGCAAGGCACCGAGAAGGCCGAGCTGCAGCGTCACGTGCTGGTCAATCCGACCGACGCCGAACGCGAGGGCTGGGAAGACGACATGACCGCGGCGATCGAGCAGGACGGCGTGCGCGTCGAGCTGCCGATTCGCGTCGACCCGCGCGTCACGCCGGGTAGCGTGATCGTGTTCAGCGGCATGCACGCCGGGGAACTGGCGCCGCGCGCCGGTTCGGTCGCAATTCAGGTGGAGGTCGCCGCATGATCACCGAATGGCTTTCCCCGGTCATCGGCTGGATGTCTCCGTCGTGGCAGTACTTCGTGGTGCACGTGCTGCTGACGCTGGTGATCGTGATGCCGATCGTGGTGGCGGTTGCCTACCTGACGCTCGCCGAGCGTAAGGTCATCGGTTACATGCACGTGCGCATCGGCCCGAACCGCGTCGGCCCGCGCGGGCTGTTCCAGCCGTTCGCGGACGTGTTCAAGCTGATGTTCAAGGAGGTGATCACCCCGACGGTCGCCAACAAGTTCATCTTCTACCTCGCGCCGGTCCTGATCCTGGTCGCCGCGCTGGTCGCCTGGGCGGTCATCCCGTTCGATGACGGCTGGGTACTGGCCGACATCAACGCGGGTCTGCTCTACGTGCTGGCGATCGGGGCGGCCGGCGTTTACGGCGTGATCCTGGCCGGCTGGGCATCCAACTCCAAGTACGCGCTGCTCGGCGGCATGCGCTCGGCGGCTCACAAGGTCGCCTACGAACTGGCGATGGGCTTTGCCCTGGTCGGCGTGCTGATGGTTTCCGGCAGCCTCAACCTGTCCGAGATCGTGCGTGGCCAGGAGGGCAGCATCCTGCACTGGTACTGGCTGCCGTTGCTGCCGATGTTCGTGGTCTACTTCGTCTCCGGCGTGGCCGAGACCAACCGCGCGCCGTTCGATATCTCCGAGGGGGAATCCGAGATCGTCGCCGGCTTCCACGTCGAGTATTCGGGCATCGCCTTCGCGCTGTTCATGCTCGCCGAGTACGCCAGCATGATCCTGATCTCGGCGCTGACCGCGGTCATGTTCCTGGGCGGCTGGCTGTCACCCTTCCAGGGCACGTTCCTCGAGCCGGTGTTCGCCTTCGTGCCGGGTATCGTCTGGTTCCTGCTCAAGATTTCGTTCCTGCTGTTCGTCTTCATCTGGTTCCGCGCGACGTTCCCGCGTTTCCGCTACGACCAGATCATGCGTCTCGGCTGGAAGGTCTTCATTCCGGTGACGATCCTCTGGATCGCGGTGGAAGGCGCGTTCTTCTACTTCGAAGTCGGTCCCTGGTTCTAAGAGGTTCCTGCGATGAACGCGATCAAGCATTTCTTCAAGACGTGGTTCCTGTGGGAACTGTTCCTTGGCATGTCGGTGACCGGCAAGTACTTCTTCGGTCACAAGTACACCGTGCAGTACCCCGAGGAGAAGACCCCCCAGTCGCCGCGCTTCCGTGGCCTGCACGCGCTGCGCCGCTACGCCAACGGCGAGGAGCGCTGCATTGCCTGCAAGCTGTGCGAGGCGGTCTGCCCGGCACTGGCGATCACGATCGAATCCGAGCAGCGCGAGGACGGCACCCGCCGCACCACGCGCTATGACATCGACCTGTTCAAGTGCATCTACTGCGGCTTCTGCGAAGAAGCCTGCCCGGTCGATTCCATCGTCGAGACAAGGGTTTACGAGTACCACTTCGAGAATCGTGGCGAGAACATCATGACCAAGGACAAGCTCCTGGAAATCGGTGATCGCCTCGAATCGCAGATCGCGGCCGACCGCCTGGCGGACGCCGCGTACCGATAAGGCATCAAGGCAACGGGCGCGCGGGTCGGTGGTCGTGGTAACGTCGCGCACCGGCCAGGGCCCCCGGCCTCGAACAACGAACGGAACAACGGTCAACCGGTTCAGGGGCGGGCGCCCGCTCCCAGCAGAAGGATAGTCATGTCGCTCTATCAGATCCTTTTTTACGTGTTCGCCTCGGTCGCGGTCGTCGCCGCGATTCGGGTGGTGACGGTCAAGAACCCGGTGCACGCGGCACTGTTCCTGGTGCTGACGTTCTTCTCCACCGCGCTGATCTGGATCCTGATGGAGGCGGAGTTCCTCGGCATCGTCCTCCTGCTCGTCTACGTCGGCGCGGTCATGGTGCTGTTCCTGTTCGTGGTGATGATGCTCGACGTGAACATCGCCCCGCTGCGTGAAGGCTTCATCAAGAACCTGCCGGTGGGCGTGTTCGTCGCGCTGGTGATGATTATCGAGCTGGCATTGATCCTCGGCCCGGCAAGCTTCGGCCTGGAACTCTACCCGTCACCGGAGCCCGCGCCGGCCGATGCGGGCAACACGCTCGCCATCGGGCAGGTGCTTTACACCAAGTTCGTCTACCCGTTCGAGATCGCGGCGTTCATCCTGCTGGTCGCCATCGTCGCGGCGATCGCGCTGGCGCACCGCCGTCGGCCGGGGGTCCATTATCAGGACATCGATGCGCAGGTGCGCGTGCGTGCCGAGGATCGCGTCCGCATTGCCGAGCTGGATGCCGACAAGACGCGCCGTGGCGATGTCGCGGGCGACTCCAAAGCCAACCAGGATAAGGAAACGTCATGATCAGCCTGTCCGAGTTCCTGATCTTCGGCGGTCTGCTGTTCTCGATCAGCGTCGCCGGCATCTTCCTCAACCGCAAGAACGTGCTCGTGCTGCTGATGGCCATCGAGCTGATGCTGCTCGCGGTCAACGTGAACTTCGTGGCGTTCTCGCACTTCTCCGGCGATATCGACGGACAGGCGTTCGTGTTCTTCGTCCTGACCGTGGCCGCCGCCGAGGCGGCGATCGGTCTCGCCATCCTGGTGACGCTGTTCCGCAATCGACGCACGATCAACGTCGAAGACCTGACCGAGATGAAGGGCTGATTCAATGGAAAAGGTTTATCTTGCCGTCGTACTTGCCCCGCTGATCGCCTCGATCATCGCGGGCCTGTTCGGACGACAGATCGGTCGGTCGGGCGCGCACTGGGTCACCATCATCGGCGTGGCGATCGCGCTGGCCGCGTCCCTGTACGCCTTCTACATGCACGTCTTCGGCGGGCTGGCGACCTTCGACGGGACCGTCTACACCTGGATGGCCTCCGACCTGTTCGAGTTCAACATCGGTTTCCTGGTCGACAACCTCACCGTGATGATGATGGTGGTGGTTACCGCCGTCTCGCTGATGGTGCACATCTACACCATCGGCTACATGCACGATGACCCCGGCTACCAGCGCTTCTTCAGCTACATCTCGTTGTTCACCTTCTCGATGCTGATGCTGGTGATGTCGAACAACCTGCTGCAGTTGTTCTTCGGCTGGGAAGCGGTCGGCCTGGTCTCCTATCTGCTGATCGGCTTCTGGTACAAGCGCGAGTCGGCGATCTTCGCCAACCTCAAGGCCTTCCTCGTTAACCGGGTGGGGGACTTCGGCTTTCTGCTCGGTATCGCCGCGATCCTCGCCTATACCGACTCGCTGCACTACGCCACCGTGTTCGAGCGGCTGCCCGAGCTGGCCGACATCACGGTCGAGTATTGGCCGGGCGTCGAGTGGTCGCTGATCAGCGTGATCGCGATCCTGCTGTTCATCGGCGCGATGGGCAAATCGGCGCAGGTGCCGCTGCATGTGTGGCTGCCGGACTCCATGGAAGGCCCGACGCCGATCTCGGCGCTGATCCACGCAGCGACCATGGTGACCGCGGGTATCTTCATGGTGGCGCGCTTCTCGCCGCTGTTCGAGCTGTCCGACGCCGCGCTGTCGTTCATCCTGGTGATCGGTGCCGTGACCGCGATCTTCATGGGCCTGCTGGGTATCGTCCAGCACGACATCAAGCGCGTGATCGCCTATTCGACGCTCTCGCAGCTCGGCTTCATGACCGCGGCACTGGGCGTGTCGGCCTACAGCCCGGCCCTGTTCCACCTGATGACCCACGCCTTCTTCAAGGCGCTGCTGTTCCTGGCGGCCGGCTCGGTGATCATCGCGCTGCACCACGAGCAGGACATGCGCAAGATGGGGGGG